>JAKRSG010000019.1 GCA_022402405.1 Bacteroidia bacterium
AAGTTTCCTCCAGTTTCGTTTGCTGTAAATTTCACAGGGCTAATATACTAAAAAATGTCTGACCACGATTACTAGATTTCAAGATTACCGGGATTTTTTAATCGTGTCTATCTTGGAATCCTTTGAATCGTGTTCAGACATTTTACTCCAGCAGCAGAAAAAAATAGTCATGCATCCAAGGCAAACAATATATTTGCACCATGAAAATGTTAGAACTAACCAATCAAAATCAAATTTCGGAGATAGATGCGCTTTCAGCCTCAAAGCCTGTTATCATCTTTAAACATAGCACCCGCTGCAGCATTAGTTCCGCGGCATTAAATAGGTTCGAGAAATTATATGCCAACGAAGATACCAACGAGTTACCAGCCTATTACCTCGATTTAATAAAACACCGCGATATCTCCAATTTATTAGCACAACACTACAACGTAGAACACCAATCCCCACAAACCCTCCTCATCCAAAACGGAAAATGCACCCACCACGCCAGTCATTTTGAAATAGATCTTTTAGAAATTAAAAGCAAATTATGAATGGAAGAAATTATGAATGAAAACCAATTATGAATGAAAACCAATTATGAATTTCTCACATTCATAATTTCTTCAATTCATAATTTCCACCATTCATAATTACTTCTTCACCTGAATATACTGCTTAATGGCTTTCACATAAACTTCAAAAGCTTTAATTCCCTTATCTGTAATTTTACAAGTGGTTAAGGGAAAATTATCTTTGAAACCTTTACTTATTTCTATGTATCCAGCTTCTTTAAGTTTTTGAAGTTGCACACTTAAGTTGCCAGAACTGCTTTCTGTTTTTTCTTTTATAAAGTTAAACTCAGCTTCTTTTACACCAATAAGCAAGCTGATAACAGCAAGGCGTAATTGTGAGTGTAAAAGGGGATCTAGTTCTTTAAACATGCGAGTTAGAGCGCAAATTTAGTAAATGTCCCGGAATAATAAAGCCAGCCAATACAGCAAAGGCAAGTAATAATAATTGATAATCGTATCCAACAAAAAAGGCAATTCCCGCACTTAGCCACACAAACAAGGCTCCAAATTGAAGGGGCTTAAATTGTAAAATACCTCCGAATACATATAGTGAAAAGGCGTAAACAACCATCAATACTGGGAAAAACGAACGCCAATGTTTGGCTGTCATAGGCATTATTAAACACACTATTAATAGAGATATCACAAATGCAATCACCAACGATTTCATAATATCATCAATATAACTAACCACTCTTTGTTGCTTCTTATCTTTAAGGCCTTTTATAAAACTGGCCAGTCCGCCCAATGGCATCATTATACCCCAAACAAGGGCATGATTTTCTATGCCTCGCATCAGTAAAAAATAGTCTGTAATGGCAGAAATAAAAACCAAATAACCCCACATTAAATGGTAAAATCCATTGTCTTTTATTTCTCTCTTGGCATGCGAAATCATATTTTCTATAATTTCTAATGCTTTATTTTCATTCATCTCCATGAGGTAAAATTAGAAAGTTTTTATCAATTTTTTAACTAATTTCTTTTCATTTTCGGGCTGAACCAAACTGATATAATAAATACCATTCGGCAAACTAGAAACGTCTAATGCAGTAAATTTTTCTTCTAAGTGTTTGCTGAGAATTTGCTCTCCTTGGATGGAAAATAGTTGAACCTCATATCCTGATTCTTCTAATTCAATGGTCAATTTATCCTTCATTGGATTAGGATATGCAGTAAATTCAATATTTTTATTTGGTTCAGCCAATGTGTTGCCATAGGTAAATTCTACTTTGTCTAAATGTAGTTCGCTTCCTACTGCCGGACTAAACCCATCGAGGCTAGAGCTAAAAATAATCGACATAGAATCGGGGTTTTCATTGGATAGATACATAAATGGGATGCTAGCTAGTGAGTATTCTAATACGGTTGAGTCTGTTGTCCAACCAGCTATGGCAATGGTATCTCTGCTATTAGTTTGTGCATTCCATTTAGTTAACATGCACTGCATCGCATTTTCATCTCCTTGCTCTGGAAAGCTTTTATACCAAAATTGAATAGCCTGTGGTCTATCCGAAAATGCTTTGAAGTTTAAATTCATGTCGGGTGTGCCATCGGGTAGAAGAAACGGACTCCCAGCTAAAATACCAGGGATGTTTCCAAAAGCAGAACGCACCGTAGTTAAAATTACCGCAAAACTATCTTGATACGCATTTGTGGTTTTAATCGTGCTAGGTTCAAACCCAAATTGCTGCAACCTGTTTAAGGTATGCCAAGATGCTGGATCCAAAAAGCTGTATCCATTAACCGTTTTTGTTTCCCAATTTTCAAACCCAGAATTGTCTAATTGCTTTTGTGCAGAAACTGGATGGATGGCCATAAGCACCATCAAAATGCTTAACAGCGAATAATGTATTTTTTTCATGTTTAGTTTTTTTTACCCCACAAATATATAAAGTACTTTATAATATAAACTAATTTATGGAAAAAGTAATTACATAAATCTAATAAAATCAGCAAGTTAATTTTTAAAAACTTCATTTTCCATCATCGCAATCCATCAAATTTCATACTTCATAATTTTGCTGTCCGGGGAAATCTTACTACAAACAAAGAGGTCCTTCGCTCCACTGCGTTACGCTCAGGATGACAATATTTTAGATCTAACAGGCCGGGGGCTTGGAGGCAGCTTCGCTGCCTCCAAGCCCCCGGCCGATTAAAACAAGCGAGTAACGGGTCATTCAGAGCGTTAGCGAAGAATCTCAATTATTATCCCGGAAAGCAGTGCATCCTAATTTTGCCTTCATTCATAATTGGCCTTCATTCATAATTCATAATTCATACTTCATAATTCAAATACTGCATACAAAATCACACGAAATCCCAAAAACATCCACTAATTGTGTATATAAGCACGAAAAATACCCAAAGAATTTTTACACTTTTGATTCGTTAAAGCATTATGTCGAAAGGATTAAAAATATTTCTCATCAGTTTACTCGTATTGTTTACGATAGCTGCCAGCCTATTTATTTATATTTATCAGCATGTTGACCAATTAAAAAAATATGCTCTCGAAGAGGTTAACGTGTTTTTGAAATCTGAATTAGAAGCAAAGCAATTGGATGTTAGCTTTTGGAGAACTTTTCCTAAAGTAAGTTTAGCACTACACGAGGTAAGCTTATCAGATCCTCTTAAGAGTAAAATCAAGGTTTTAAAAGCGAAAAATTTATACTTAGGTTTCGATTTATATGATGTGTTAAATGAGCAATACCGTATTAATTATATTGAATTGGATAGTGGAAGCTTAGTTTTATACACCAATAAAAAGGGTAAAAATAACTTTGATATACTTAAAGAAAATAAAGATGCCGAACCATCCAAAAAGCCTTTTAGTTTTGAGTTAAAGAAACTAGTGCTAACGCAAATGCAACTAGAATTTGTGAATGAGAAAAATGGTTTTAAAATAGATACCTACCTCGATGAGGCAAAATTTGCTGGTAAATTCTCGGATACTAAGTTTAATATGTCGCTTATTTTAAAGGGATTTACTAAGCAACTAAAAACAGCCTCTCTAGAGTTGGTTCGAAATAAAGCTATTCAATTAAATACCGAATTAGCAGTAGATCAAAAGGAGCAAAAATATACCATAAATAAAGGAGAGTTCACGTTAGATAAATTAGCCCTAGCGCTTCAGGGGTGGGTTCAAACCGGAAAGAAACAAAGCGATATTGACCTTAATTTTACTGCGAATAAATTAAG
>JAKRSG010000181.1 GCA_022402405.1 Bacteroidia bacterium
GTGTGAGCTTATTTTCTGGCAATGGATTAAAATCGATAGATAAGATTAGTAAGATTTTGAATATCTAGTATTTGCGAAATATTTATAGCTTATCAATTGGCAAATACTGGATAATTTTTAACAATTTTATTTCGAAATCGATATAGCTGCCTATATTTACATGCTGATTACAACGATAAAAGTAACATTTAATAAGACTAAATCGTTACAAACAGAGTTTAATCTAGGTTGATTATAATAGAAGAAATGTGTATCTATTCTTGTAATAAAATGAAGAAAATATTTATGTTTTGTTTGCTACTAAGCTTTGGTCTAAATCTTAAAGCCCAGATAGTAGACGAAATTATTGCCGTAGTAGCTGATAAAATTATTTTGAGGTCGGATATAGAAGTGGCGCTTGAGCAACTAAGTAGAGACGGGAAACCAGTAACAGACTCTACTAAATGTGCTTTACTAGAACAAAAATTGTTAGAAAATCTCCTTATTCTAAAGGCTCAGGTAGATTCTATTCCGGTTAATGAAGATAGAATAGACGCCGAGTTAGAAGAACGCATACGTTATTTTGCTCAGCAATATGGTGGTGAAAAGGTATTGGAAGAAATTTATGGAAAAAGTATTGCCGATATTAAAGCTGCCAATAGAGATAAAATCAAAAATAATCAACTCGCTTCTGCAATGATGTCTAAGGTGGTGGCCAATGTAAAAGTAACACCTACGGATGTAAAAAATTATTTCCAATCTATTCCAGAAGATAGCCTACCTTATTTTTCTGCCGAGGTAGAATTAGCACAAATTATTATTGAACCAAAAATTAGTAAAGAATCTAGACAAGCTGCATTTGAAAAAATTAGTGAATTAAGGCGCCGAATAATGGAAGATGGGGATAAATTTAGCACCCTTGCATTAATATATTCAGATGATAAAGGATCTGCTATTAAAGGTGGAGAACTGGGTTATTTTGGAAGAGGCATGATGGTTCCAGAGTTTGAGGGAATGGCATTTAGGCTCAAACCAGATAGCGTTTCTAAGGTTATAGAAACTAAGTTTGGATTTCATATTATTCAAGTAATTCAGAGAAAAGGTGAAGAAGTAAATGCTCGTCACATTTTAATTATGCCCAAAATTTATTCAACTGATATTCAACTAGCCAAGGAAAAAGCAGATAGTATTATTCAATTAGTTAAATCAGACTCTATAACATTTGAGGAAGCTGCTAAAAAATTCTCTTCAGATGAATATACTCGTGGAAGTGGCGGTTTTATTGGTTCTGGTGGACTAGGAAATACACACATCCCAGTAGATGAACTCAGCAAAGAACTTAATATTAGCGTTCAAAGCATGGAAGTAGGTGATATTACCGAACCTGAACTAATAACATTACCTGGTCCAGATCAGAAAAAAGCATGGAGATTTTTCTACCTTAAGAGCGAAACTCCCCCACATAGAGCCAACCTTAAAGACGATTACCAAAAGTTACAAGCAATGGCTTTTGAAAAAAAGCAACAACAAGTGAAAGATAAATGGGTAGAACGATATAGAAAACAGTTTTATATCCATGTTACAAAACCATATTCAGATTGCGAACAAATTAAACCTTGGATTCAAAACAAATAATAAATCATGCTAGCTTTTAACAACGATGCAGAGGCAGCCAAAGCGTTGCACCAAAAATTTATTGAACTAAAAAACGAAATTTCTAAGGCTATAGTTGGGCAGGAAGCAGTTGTAGAAGCCGTACTTATATCTATTTTCTCTAACGGTCACTCTCTTTTAATTGGCTTACCTGGTTTAGCTAAAACATTATTAATTAAATCTATTTCAGAAGTACTAGACCTCAAATTTAGTAGGATTCAGTTTACTCCAGATTTAATGCCAAGTGATATTACTGGTTCAGAAATTTTAGATGAAAGCAGGCAATTCAAATTTATAAGAGGCCCCATATTTGCTAACATTATTTTGGCAGATGAGATAAACAGAACTCCTCCAAAAACCCAAGCCGCGCTGCTCGAGGCAATGCAGGAAAAAGCTGTTACAACGTGAGGCAAAATTCATCATTTAGAAGCTCCCTTTTTTGTGCTTGCCACCCAAAACCCTATCGAACAAGAAGGAACCTACCCTTTGCCTGAAGCGCAATTAGACAGATTTATGTTTAATATAAATCTCGATTACCCTTCATTTAAAGAAGAATTAGAAATTATTAGAAGCACTACAGGTAATATTACCCCGCAATTAAACAAAATATTACACGCTCAAGAGATTCTATATTTTCAACAGTTAGTACGCCGAGTTCCTGTGGCTGATAATGTGCTAGAATATGCAGTAAACTTGGTTAGCAAAACAAGACCAAACACACCGCTTGCTGCAGCTATGGCAAATGATTATCTCGAATTTGGTGCGGGTCCGCGTGCAGGTCAGTTCTTGTTATTAGGAGCCAAATGCCATGCATTGGTTAAAGGAAAATTCTCTCCAGATATTGAAGATGTGAAGGCAGTGGCCCTAAATGTGTTACGCCATAGAATAATTAGGAACTTTAAAGCAGAAGCAGAAGGTATAAGTGCTGATAAAATAATTAGCAGCTTTTTATAATCCGTTTTTCTCTCGCCAAAGTTGGTTAAAAGACTTTTCAGCAATTTTTGGAAACTCTCTTTTATCGCCCCACTCGCTTTTATAGAATTGTTTAAAAGTAAAATTCTTTAAAGCAGCTGGTCTGTTAAGAGCCTTGCGACTTAACATGAATTTTTTCCATGTGTACCACGCTAACTTTTCGCCTGTTTTCTCCAGACCTTGTGCTACAGCCTCATGCCTATTTCGCAATAAATGATTATGTAAGTCTATGTTTACCGGACAAACATCGGTGCACTTACCACATATTGTTGAAAGATTACTCAGGTATTGATATTCCTGAATACCTTGCTGCAAAGGAGCAAGCAGCTGCCCTATAGGGCCGCCTCGGTAACTTTGATACGTTGCATTTCCGCCTGCTATATTATAGACCGGACAAACATTGCTACAAGCTCCACATTTGATACAGCTTAGAGCCTGACGCTGATCTTGAGTAGCAAGAATATTGGATCTACCATTATCCAATAAAATAACTATAAACTCTGAAGGGCCTTCTTTATCATCACGATTACCAGGATTAACAATAGTATTATAAGTTGCCAATTGTTGACCACTCGCATGTGTTGAAAGTAAAGAAAAGAAGAGTTCTAAATCATTGATAGAAGGTAATATTTTATCAATTGAGGCAACAATTATATGTGTTTTAGCAAAGGCAAAACTCAATCTTACATTTCCTTCATTTTCTGTAAGCGCCACAGAACCCGTATCTGCAATTAAAAAATTGGCACCCGTTATTCCAATATCTGCTTCATAAAAATGGTGTCTAATTTCGGCTCTTATATCACTTGCCCACTCCTCTTGATTGGCCTCAAGCGATGACTTGATTTTAGTATTTAATATAGAACCTACTAATTCGGCTTTTTGATTTAAGGCAGGTAAATTAGAGTGAAATGGCTTGTCTCCTATTAAATCTATAAGATAATCGCCGAAATCTGTTTCTGTTATTTTTGCATTGCCTTTTCTTAAGTGCTGAACCAAACCAATCTCATTGCAAATATCCGATTTACTTTTAACGATTTTGGTTGCTTGAGTTCTTTTAATAATAGCATCAATTTCGGCTAGAGCATTTTGAGCATCGTATGCCCAAAGAACCTTGCCGCCTTTTCTTATAACGGATCCTTCAAAATCAACCAAGTATTTATCTAAATTCTCTGCAACCTTCCACTTAGTATAGGCCGCACGCTGCTTGGCTAGAGGCAAGTTCGCGAACGTTTGCATGCCCCTTTCCTGATTAGAAGAAAGCTTATTCAATACAATACCCATTCGAGACCTAAAGTCCTTATCAGATATTTTTTCCTTTATAGCCTTATTAAACCTCTCTTGTGCGTGCATTTGCCTATTGGCTTTTATTGTTGATTGGGAGATAGTCCAAAAATAATAATTTATTTAACAAACACAATAACTGCCTCACCTAGGAGCCAATTAGAATATTATCTATTAATCGGGTTGAACCTAATTGAACCGCCACCAAAACTACCGCATTAGATTGAAACGAATTCAATTCCTCCAATGTTTCTGGGTCACACGCAGCTAAATATTCAAAAACAAATCCAGCATTTTTAAGCGTATCAATGGCTTGGTTCAGCCCGAATTGCCAAGAATTTGCTTGCCAATTTTGTTCTACTATTTGTAAACTTTTAAAAATAATTGGAGCTAAAGAACGCTCTGTGTTGCTTAATCTAACATTTCTGCTACTCATGGCCAGACCATCAGATTCTCTTTCTATCGGACAAATATTAAACTTGATAGAAGGAAAACTTCGGTTTATTAGCGTTTTTACTACCAAGCATTGTTGGTAATCTTTCTGTCCGAAGAACACCTCATCTGGACCAACACTTATGAACAGCTTTCTTAAAACTGTAACCACACCATCAAAGTGCCCAGGTCTGCTGGCACCCTCTAAAACATGAATAAACGGACCAAAATCCTGAGAAGATTCTTTTTGCAGTCCGTTTCCATATACTTCATCTACGTCAGGATGATAGAGCACATCACAAGAATTTGATATCAATAATTGGATATCGTTGGCAATGGTTCGAGGATAACTTGCCAAGTCTGAGGCTTGATTAAATTGGGTTGGATTAACAAAAATGCTACATACTACAATATCACATTTTTGTTTGGCAACGGCAACCAAAGAAAGATGCCCAGCATGCAAAGCACCCATGGTTGGAACGAACCCAATTTTCAAATGGGAAGCTTTTTGTTTGTTTATATACGAGCTTAACTCGTCAGATTTTTTAAATAGAATCACTTTATTGCTTAGTTATCAAAGTGTTAGGTTTATAAGGTCAAGTATTGGGGCGAATATTAAGAAAATTATTAACAATTTCCTTAACTTTGCATACTTTTTTTAACCCAAGTGAGTATGACAAAAAAGAGAGTTCTGTTCATTTCATCAGAAATGACTCCTTTCCTAAAAGTAAGTAGTGTAGGTGAGTTGGCAAGAATGTTGCCTCAAGCTATTCAAGAGAAAGACAATGAAATCAGGGTGTTAATGCCAAGATTTGGATGTATCAATGAGCGTCGTAACAGATTGCACGAAGTAGTGAGGTTAAGTGGTATTAATATTACCATCGACGATAACGACAACCCCTTAACTATTAAAGTAGCTTCCTTACCTGAGGCTAAGATGCAAGTATACTTTTTGGACAATGAAGATTATTTTCATAGAAAGTTTGTTTACACAGATGAAAACAATGCTTTTTATGGCGACAATGACGAGCGCACTATTTTCTTCTGTAAAGGCGCTATTGAAACGGTAAAAAAATTAGGCTGGCAACCGGATATCATCCACTGTCAAGGTTGGATGACTAGCTTAATCCCATTGTATTTAAAAACTATTTACAAAGATGAGCCTGTATTTAGGTTAGCTAAAGTTGTTTATTCAGTTTTTGAAAATCAGTTTGAAGAAAGCATGAGTAAAGAATTTGGCAGAAAAGCAAGCTTAAATACGATAGACAATAAGCAAGTATCTTCACTATCAAATGCTACTTGTTCAGATTTATATATGTCGGGTATTACCCATGCCGATGCTTTAGTTAAAGCCAGCAGTGAAATTCATCCGGATGTAACCAAGTTTATCAAAAAACAAAAAGGAAAACCGGTTATCGAACATTCTGAAAACGGCGATAATATAGATGCATATATAGATCTGTATGATACATTATTGCAACGTCAAAATTAAATTCCTTCTCTTTTTATCAGGCATTCTATTTTTAGGTGCTTGTAAGAAAGATGCAGGCTCTGTTGGGGCAGATTTTGTTGGCATTCGCAACAATTTTACCACAGAATTAGACACAAGTATTACTCTTACTGCTTACTCTGTAAAAATGGACTCATTAGTGAGTTCAAAACTTACAGCCTTTGCATTGGGAAGAATAAATGACCCAGAATTTGGAATAAATAATGCGTCGGTTATTACTCAAATCTCTTTACCTGGAAATGAATTTTCGTGGGGTGGCGCTAGCAAACTCGACTCAGTTGTTTTGCAATTGAGATACAGAAATTCAATAATGGTAAATGGCACCACTTTACCTGATTATTACGGGGATAAAAATGCTACACATATCTTTAAAGTATACCTATTAAACGAAGACTTAAACATAGATTCATCTTATTATTCTAGCAGAAAATATAAAACAGATGGCATTGAAATGGGATCGTTTCAAGGTAAATTAAATTTCACAGATTCGGTTCCAGTAAAATTAGGAAATCAGGAAGTAAAATATCCGCCTCACATTCGAATTCCCATGAATAACACATTTAAAAATTTGTTATTCGAAGCCGAATCGAAAGGTTTTTTTTCAACGAACATCAAATTTAAGGATGCTTTTAAAGGACTAATAATAGTAGATGAAACTCCAGTTAATCAAAATGAAGGCGCCATTGTATTTGTGAGACTAACATCAGATTACACATCTTTAGTGGCATACTACAAAGATTCTGTAGCAGCGGCTTTCCCAATTGTTGGAGGTGTAAGAGGAAGCGAGGCAGCATACAATTATTACGAACAAACCAATGTTCCAAATGGTCTGCTCCAAAAGCCATTTGAAGGAACCCACAGAGATATCGGATATGTGCAATCTTTGAATGGTACTAAATTACGTGTTGAGTTCCCAGATCTATCCTCCCTAATAAGCAATCCAAGACTTGCATTAAATGGAGCAGAAATAGTATTTACTCCATTAGCTGGCTCTTTTAACGATCCCTATACTTTACCATTAAGCATTTCCCTGGTGGGTTCAGATTCGCTCGGTAGAAACATCTTTTTAAAGGACCAATTTACCGAATCAGGCTTGTATTATGGCGGTATCTTAAGCAATAATAGGTATACCTTTAATATCGTTCGTCATTTACAAAACATACTTAACGAAAGTAAAAAACAGAATGGCTTTAAAGATTATGGTATGAACCTAATTATTAGAGCCGATGACCCTGTTTCTGCACAACGAATTATATTCGATACACGCAGAAATAACGGTACATTCAAACTAAAATTAACTTATACGGTTATTAAATAAAAAACGGTGATTGTATTTTTCAAACATTCGGCAACACATGCCCAAATAGCAGAATTGCAGTTGCACCTCAAGCAACTTGGCCTAGAATCACAATTGGTTCCAGGAAAAAATATTTGTTTGGTGCATAAATTAACCGATGATACTATACTTGCTGGATTCGATTTTATCTCTCATACAAAAGCCATTTCGAGTTCATTTCAACTTTCATCAAACCAATATAAAGAAGAAACGAATTTTGATGTAAATGGAATTCCGGTTGGTTCAGCCTATGTAAATATAATTGCCGGCCCTTGCAGTGTTGAATCGGAAGAACAAATTTTCAAAACTGCCGAATTTTTATCCAAACATCAGATTAAATTCATAAGAGGCGGAGCCTACAAGCCTCGCACTTCTCCTTATTCATTTAGAGGTCTAGGAAAAGAAGGCCTAAAAATGCTTCACCAAGCTGCTAAGCAATATCAGTTAAATGTGGTAACAGAACTTATGGATTTAAGTCTGTTAGATGAAGTTCAACAATACACAGACATCATTCAAATTGGCAGTAGAAACATGGCCAATTTTTATTTGCTAGGAGAACTTGGCAAAATTGATACTCCAATTTTACTAAAAAGGGGCATGCAAGCAAATGTAAATGAGTGGCTTTTAGCTGCAGATTACATTTTAAGTGGAGGAAACGATAAGGTTATCCTCTGCGAAAGAGGGATTAGAAGTTTTGACCCGATGAGCAGAAATGTTATGGATGTTGGTGTAATCCCGCTTATACAATCCCTCTCTCACCTACCTATTCTGGCTGATCCTAGTCATGGAACAGGTGATTCTAGATTTGTGGGTGCATTAGCAAAAGCCAGTTTAGTGGCAGGTGCCAACGGATTGATGATTGAAATACATCCAGACCCCAAAAAAGCGCTCTCAGACGCTAACCAAGCACTCAGTTTTGAGGCTTTTGAAACACTACTTTCAGAGATAGAATTACTAAAACCGACCATTAAAAAACTCAAACCGACCAGTTACTCATTAGTAGTTTGAAATTAACATTAATTTACTACTTTCGCATAATATGTGTGGAATAGTAGCTTATATCGGTCACCGCGACGCGTGCCCGATAGTATTAAAAGGTTTAAAACGCCTAGAATATCGTGGGTATGATAGCGCTGGCGTTGCTTTGTTGGATAGTACTAAGAACCTAAAGGTGTATAAGAAAACCGGTAAGGTTAGTGATTTAGAAAGAGAAATTGGCGACAGAGACACTTCCGCCTTCACGGGTATGGGGCACACTCGTTGGGCAACTCATGGTGAACCGAATGATGCCAATGCTCATCCTCATCTTTCTGGTGATGGCGAATTTGCCATGATTCACAACGGAATCATCGAAAACTACTCTTCATTAAAAGAAATGCTTAAAAGTAGAGGTCACGTTTTTAAAAGCGAAACTGATACTGAAGTTTTAATTCATTTGATTGAGGAGGTTTACAAAAACAATCCGGTTAAATTTGAAGAAGCAGTTCGTATGGCACTAACGCAGGTTGTGGGTGCTTACGCTATAGTTATCTTATCCAAAAACGACCCTAATTACCTTATTGGTGCTAAAAAAGGCAGTCCGATGGTAATAGGAATTGGAGAGAATGAGCATTTTATTGCCAGTGATGCTACACCGATTGTTGAGTATACTAGAAATGTTGTGTACATTCAAGATGGTGAAATTGCCATTATTGAAGGTTCAAATCTTACCATCAAAACTATCGATAATTCAATTAAAACTCCTTACATTCAAGAAATTGAATTTAACTTAGAGAACATTGAAAAAGGTGGTTACGAGCACTTCATGTTAAAAGAAATTTTTGAACAACCAAGGAGTATTCTAGATTCTTTCCGTGGTAGAATTCACCTTCCAGATGCGCGAATTACCATGGCAGGTATTGATATGTTCGAAGATAAAATTAAGAACCTTGATAGAATTGTGATATTAGGCTGTGGTACATCATGGCACGCAGGTTTAGTAGGTGAATATTTATTTGAAGATATCGCTAGAATTCCATGTGAAGTTGAGTACGCGTCAGAATTTAGATACAGAAACCCAGTGGTTAGAGAAAGTGATTTTGTAATTGCTATTTCTCAATCAGGTGAAACAGCAGATACCTTGGCAGCACTTGAATTAGCTAAGAAAAAAGGCGCCACTATTTTTGGAATTTGTAACGTGGTAGGTGCCAGCATACCAAGATTTACAGATGCAGGAGCTTATACCCATGCTGGACCAGAAATTGGGGTTGCTTCTACTAAGGCCTTTACCGCCCAGGTTACAGCCTTAATTTTGATGGCTCTTTCTATGGCACAGAAAAAAGGTACTATTACCAGCACACGCCTTCATGAATTATTAAATGAAATTGAATCGGTTCCAGCAAAAATTGAACAGGTGTTAAAAACCGATGAGCAAATCCAGAAAATTGCTGCCGAGTTAAAAGATTCAAGAAATGCATTGTATTTAGGTAGAGGTTATGGATTCCCAGTGGCATTAGAAGGCGCTTTAAAATTAAAAGAAATTTCATACATTCATGCAGAAGGTTACCCTGCAGCTGAAATGAAGCATGGTCCTATTGCATTGATAGATGAAGAAATGCCAGTTATAGTAATTGCTACACAACACAGTAATTACGAGAAGGTAGTGAGCAATATCCAAGAAGTTAAAGCTAGAAAAGGTAGAGTAATTGCTATTGCCACAGAAGGTGATACTCACGTAAAAGATATGGCAGACCATGTTATTTACATTCCAACATGTGAAGAGGCATTGTTACCATTAATAGCTACCATTCCTTTACAGTTATTGTCTTATCATATAGCTGTGTTAAGAGGCTGTAACGTAGATCAGCCAAGAAACTTAGCTAAGTCTGTTACGGTGGAGTAAGTAACTATATTCCTACATACTAAAAACAAAAAAGCTGCATGAAGAAATTCATGCAGCTTTTTTATTGTACTAATAAGTTAAATTAAGCAGGTAAAAAATCTACACTATAAATACAAAACAATGGTATCGTTAATCCGTCGTTGGTGAGAATTGAATCTTTTTGAATAGAAAGCACATTGGTTTCTATTCTGTACAAATTTTCTCCCGATTTTAAAACGATTGAAGTCTTATACTTCTCACTCCTACCGAGCGAAATAGCTTTGTCTAAATTGGTTCTTCTAACACGAATATCCTCTGGTCTAGAGAGAACATCGGTATCATCAAATAGTACCTTTGCAAGCTCATCTTTGCTTGTTACAGGTAAACTTCTAAAGTTTGCTAAGGTGTACGAATTAGATTTCATGCCGTAAAATTAGTGCATTCTATCGAAAAAATTACTTTTCATAGAAATATTCATAATTTCTGTATCCTGGCATGTCTTTGTACCAATCTTTATATAGCTCCCCGCCACTTTGGGCCCACTGCGCAAACTTAAGGTAGGCTTGAGTTACATCAGGTTTTTCCTTTAATTCTAAAAGCGATAATTCAACACAATATGAAAAACTTTCTGGCACAATTATTCCCCATGGTAAATTATTGGCCGTTAAATAATATTTCTCCTTTTCTAAGCGAGTATCATCGTTTGCATAGCCGAAAAGTTTAGTATCTGCCAATTCTGTTGGTGGATTTCCAGCCACATGAATTTCATAACCTCTGCCTTTATCCTTTTCGTTCATCCATATAAACGGGTCGAAAGCACCCACGCCACCAAATTCTTTTAGGTCTATATTTTTACTAAGTTCAAAAGTAACACGGTAATCTTTTGCAGGAACAGCAACCTGACTAGGAACCGTATTCCAACCACCTAACTCTTTTTTACTGTTATCGAATAGTTGAAACACTAATTTTTTATGTTCAGTCTCTATAGTGGCACCATCCATTTTTTCAATAGAAGTTGGGTCGAATGGCATAGCCATACAAAAAGCAATTTGCTGCGCTCCACCCGAAGCTCTTAATTTATATTCACCTTCATACTTTACAATTTCATTGTTAGCATTGGTAATTATATTATGACGAAAATCGATAACCAAGTCATTTAAGTCGTAATCACCTTTGCTAGGCCACAAATCTTCGAAAGCAGCAGTTGCCATTTCTTTGGCATTTGGATAAAAATTATTGAAAGCTAATTTAGCATCATTTGGATAATCATCAATTTCATCGGCAACGCCATCTTGATCTGTATCTACTATAGCAGGAGTTCCGTTGCCTTCTGGATTGCACGGACTAGTTGGCACATACATATCACAGAGTAAAGAAACCGTTCCACCAATAGTACCAAAATTGGTTTCAATACCGTTGGCATCACAGAACTGTAAAGCACCAGATAAATTACCACCACCGTTTATTACCGTTGTTCCACTTACTTTAATTAAGGCACCACCATTTCCAATCGCTGGTCCATTAAACGTAATATTGCTTGTACTAAACATAGAAGAGGCAAATAAATTCATAGTTCCACCAGAGTTTACCGTGGTGTTTTGATTTACTCTGATATAACTGCGATTTGTAATAGGGTTGTTTAAATTTGCATTTCTACCTACCGTAAACCTACAATTGTTTACAAATACTCCACCACCATTTTGGTTAAAATCTGTTCCAATAGAAATAGTACCATTGTTAGTTAACGTTTTATTACAGTTAAGGGTACCAGTAATATTGAGTGTACCATCATTTAACACATCGCTATTACCATTTATGCTCATATCTCCTGTAACAGAAATCAAGGCATAATTTTTCACCATACCATTCGGGCTGAACCCACCAGAGATAAAGAAAGAATTACTCCAATTTGTAATGGAAGAAGTAGCGGTATTTAAGCTTACATTTGAAGCATTAACAACTGCTCCAGAAGCAATCAATAATTGAGAGCTATTATTTAGGTTCAGACTAGAAATATTTGCGTTTCCGCATATTCTCACGGTACCATTGTTTATGTTTATACTTCCAGAAAAGTTACCGATAATACAAACTACATCATTTACATTATTTACATTAACAGTCGTATTACCTGTTACGGTGCTGGTACAGCCAGTATTACAATTAGGAGATGCTGGAGCAGATTTGCCCAAACCAGAATTACCTTTTCCAAGACCATCTACTAATATGCTATTTAATTTAGCATTCACTATTTGCATCGAAGAGCTTTTATCAGGATTAACCTTAACAATATACAACACATCTAATGCATTCTTAATATTTACTCTTGCCTCAAAAGGCTCAGAAAATTTGGCACTGCCAGAGGCTATTAAGCTACCGGTGCTGTATGGATTACCATCATAAACTTCAATTCTTTGAAGCTGGTTACCAAATACATTATTATCAACCAAAACTTTAATATCAACAGAATGAAAACCGGAATAGATAAATCCATCTGGAACTACCATTTCATTAATATTTTTTACATTTTGTGTAAGATCTGGACCTACAACTTCTTTGCTAGGGGGTGTTAATGATTTTTTACACGACAAAAAGAGGAAAATTACAATGGAGCTAAATACAATGATTTTTTTCATGGGATAATTTTTATAAATAATTCGCAATCTAGCATATAATACACATAATAATATCTAAATTTATACGAATGGATTAAATATTTGTGTAAGCTGAAACAGAAAAAATGATATTAATTGTCCAAAAAAAGGAAAAATGTCGCAATATTTCCCAAATTGATTTGACTATAAAAAAAGACTATCCTATTTAAATCTATGAAATAGTGTTATTTACTGATTTGGCTAGTAATTTGTAAAATGGTATGTTTATAAACTTAAAAAAATGTTTCAATCAATCATAAATAGGATATATCGGATGAAGATCGGTACTCGTACCGCCATCAGTTATTTTGCCGTGATAATGGTTGTATTGGCATTCACTACTTCTTCTATTTTATTACTTCAATATGGTAAAAATATAGACATCAGAATTGCAAGTAGTTTCAGTCCCGTAATTAGTGCAATCAAAGATTATCAATTTTTAATTGAAGAAACAGGAAGATTAAGTACAGATATTTCTATTCAAGCAAATGAAGTAAAGAGAAGTAGGTTAAAAAAGATTCATGAAAGAATATATAACCGACAAAAAATTACGCTTATTGGATTGTGCCAAGAACCAGGCTTAGCTGATGTGAAGAAACGTATAATTGGAGTTGACAAAAAATTTGAGAACACACTAATTTTAGAGAAAAAATTATTAGCAGTATTAGGTTCAGACCAAGACTATAACGACCCACAAAAACTAGCAGAAGCCAAGATTTTAAAAGACCAAATAGACAATGAAATCAGTAAGCTTAGGCTTGTTCTAAGCGAGACAAGTTTGCAGGCTATTAGCGTTTTTAATAAGTTAGACGCACAAAAATTTGCTAGTTATAGAACCCTTTCTTACCTATTATTAATAATGATTATTGTTATAGCTCTTTTGGGTGTAGTTTCGATATATATTACTAACATTACTATTATTAAACCAATTAAAGAACTTAGTGCTATATTGGATGAAGTGGGTGCTGGTAAAATTATTCAATTTCAATCTCATATTTCGAGAGAAGATGAAATTGGAGATATGATTAATTCTGCTCAAAAGGTTGTACAAGGTTTTAAGAATAAAGAACAAGTTGCGAATGCCATTGGTAAAGGTGATTATGATATAAAAGTTCCTATGCTTAGTAGAAGAGATAGACTAGGAAAAGCATTATCTGAGATGAGGGACAACCTTAAATTATCTAAAGAAAAAGAGGTACAGAATTTAAAATCATTAGAGGCCTATACCTTAAGTTTAAAGAAGAAAAATAAAGAACTTGATCAATTTGCTTATATTACATCTCATGATTTAAAAAGTCCGTTGCGAGGAATAAATAACCTAGCCGAGTGGATACAAGAAGACATGGGCGAAAAAATGAGTGAAGAGTCGTTTAAGTATTTCAATATGCTTAGGGGTAGAGTTCACCGAATGGAAGCTTTAATTAACTCAATTTTACAATACTCAAGAGCAGGAAAAACACCCGAAAATCAAGAAAAAACATCAAGCAAGCAAGTGGTTTATGATGTATTGGAAAGGATTGAATTTGGAAAATGCACAGTACTTGTTGATGATTTGTTACCAGAAGTAACCGCTAATAGAAAAGACCTACAAGAAGTTTTTAATGTATTTATTAGTAATGCTATCAATCATAATACTTCTACAGACCCAATTTTAAATATCAGTTACAGAAGAACAGGAGACAAAATTACCTTTTGCGTGGCTGATAATGGTCCGGGGATAGCAGAGGAGTTTCATGAAAAAATCTTTACCATATTCCAAACATTGGAACGACGAGATGAGGTAGAAAATATTGGGGCAGGGTTAGCCATTGGCAAAAAAATAATAGAAGATTACGGCGGAAAAGTATGGGTAGAATCTGAGTTAGGCAAAGGAGCTAACTTCTATTTTGAATGGCCAGTTTAATTTAAATTGGGTCATTTTAAGCAATTCAAATTAAACTAGAAGCAATTCAAAACAATTACTTG
>JAKRSG010000182.1 GCA_022402405.1 Bacteroidia bacterium
TAGCAGTAGCTGTTACATAAGGTAAGTTTATTTCGGTTTGAGCCGAACTCGATAACTCAATTTTTGCTTTTTCTGCAGCTTCTTTTAAGCGCTGTAATGCCATTGGGTCAAGACGTAAATCGATGCCTTCTTCGTTTTTAAATTCATCGGCCATCCATCCAATAATTGCATTATCAAAATCGTCGCCACCTAAGTGAGTATCACCATCTGTAGCTTTTACTTCAAATACGCCATCACCTAATTCTAAGATAGAAACATCATGTGTACCACCACCGCAGTCGAACACCACAATCTTCATATCTTTTCCTTTTTTATCAACGCCATATGCTAAAGCAGCAGCAGTTGGCTCGTTGATAATCCTGCGTACGTTAAGTCCGGCAATTTCACCAGCTTCTTTGGTAGCCTGACGTTGAGCGTCGTTGAAGTAGGCAGGCACAGTGATTACGGCTTCTTTTACTTCTGTTCCCAAATAATCTTCAGCAGTTTTCTTCATTTTTTGAAGAATCATGGCAGAGATTTCTTGTGGGGTGTACATTCTATCGTCTATATTAACACGAGGAGTGTTATTGTCGCCTTTAACTACTTTGTATGGCACTTTGCTAACCTCGCCGCTGGCTTCAGAGTAGGTATGACCCATGAAGCGTTTGATAGAATAAATGGTGTTGATCGGATTGGTAACGGCTTGTCTTTTGGCAGGATCGCCAATTTTGCGTTCTCCGTCTTTTAAAAATGCCACAATAGAAGGGGTTGTTCTTCTTCCTTCGCTGTTGGCAATTACTACTGGCTCATTGCCTTCCATTACGGAAACACAAGAGTTGGTTGTTCCTAAGTCGATTCCTATTATTTTGCTCATAATTATATAAATTTCTTTTCTAGTATTTCCTTCTTTTTAGCAATCAAAATGCCAAGCTAAAAATCTGACACTATTGCCATTTTCATGGCAGAAATTAGGAGCTAAGCTTCAAAACGGCTGAAAGCTTGGCAGAAATTATGACAATTAATATACGAAGTTAGGCAGTTCTTGAGACAATAGTATAATAGTAGAAAAATCGAATTCTTGAATTCTTTCTCCATAATTTCTGCTCGAGAAAATACCAATTCCTCCATTGGAGATATTAGAATACTGAGGATTTTTCTGCACAATACTTAGGTTTGGTGTGTTTAAATCGAGCATGGTTCTAAACTCAGGCGCACCGCCATAGGTGGTAAAGTTTACATGCATTGAGCGTCTTACTTTGCTAGGATCAGCCGGAATTCTTTCTTTTAAATAATTGATATAATTGCGCGAAACAATATTTTCTGTTACGTCTCTTTCGGGTTGATAGTCTTTGCTTTTAGCCAAATCGTAAACAATGGTTTTAAACTCAAAAATATTGGTATCGGCAGCGTTCATCTCTTTATAAACAAACTCTACTTTTAAGTCATATAAGGCAGAGTTTCTACCCGTTTTGAACCTAAACTGGAAGATATGATTTGGAATGTCGTTTCTAAAAACAGTTCTTCTAGGGTAGATGGTGGCGTCTTTAACAACAGGTGTAGTGGCTGTGAAGTACAAGTTCTTTTTAGGATAATAAATACTTAGTTGGTAGATTTCGTTGGCATTGTTGTTTCTAGGAAGTTTACAAGCATATAAAGTATTTCTGGCATTTGAGAAAAAACCTGAATCTTTAGAAATAGTATCCACTCTGCTGCATAAAAAGGTGTCTTTGCTAACAATATTGATGATTTTTACTACCAAGGAATCAAAATATAATGAATCGGCAATTTTGGCTCCTTGGTCGGTACTTAGGGTTCCAGAATTCTGGTATAATTTCTCAATACGGATGAATTGTACCTCCTGATTCTGGTCTAAAAATCCGTAAACAATAGGAATATCCTTGTAGGGTGCGTTGATATCTATATCGTTTTTACAAGCGAAAAGGCTTGTAAGTATGGCTAAAAGAAGGAAATTTTTCAAATTCATTGTGCGCAAATTAAGCAAAATATTAGAGCTGTTCAAAAATAAGTAGTCAATCTAATTTGAATTTGGGTTTTATCTCTACCTTTGAAACTGAATTTTTTTTATGAGCGTTCACAAAGAAATAAAAAAGGTAACCACCCATACCTTAATGGAAATGAAAATGCGTGGAGAAAAAATCTCTATGCTAACGGCATATGACTATAGCATGGCCAAAATATTTGATGCTGCACGTATTGATGTATTATTGGTTGGTGATTCTGCTTCTAATGTAATGCACGGACATGAAACTACTTTACCTATAACGTTAGATGAAATGATTTCTCATGCTGCCGCCGTTATTCGTGCTATAAACAGAGCCTTGGTAGTAGTAGATTTACCATTTGGTTCGTACCAAGGTAATTCTAAAGAAGCATTAAATTCTGCCATAAGAATCATGAAGGAGGCAGAGGCTCATGCAGTAAAATTAGAAGGAGGTGAAGAAGTGGCCGAGTCTATTAAGCGTATATTAACAGCAGGTATTCCTGTAATGGGGCATTTGGGTTTAACTCCTCAAAGTATTTATAAATTTGGAACCTATGAGGTAAGAGCAAAGGAAGAAGCTGAAGCACAAAAATTACTTCACGATGCAAAAATGCTTGAAGAAGCTGGTTGCTTTGCTATTGTACTCGAAAAAATTCCTTCTCAATTAGCTAGGCAAGTAGCGCAAATGGTTAAGATACCTGTAATTGGTATTGGCGCTGGTGCGGAGGTAGACGGACAGGTTTTAGTTAGTCATGATATGCTTGGCATTAACAAGGATTTTTCGCCTAAATTTTTACGTAGGTATTTAAATTTATACGATCAGATTAAAGTGGCGGTAGAACAATATGTGGCAGATGTGAAATCAGTAGATTTTCCAAACGAAAAGGAGCAGTATTAATGCCTCGAATCTTGTGGGAAGATAATCATCTCATCGCCGCATTTAAGCAGAGCGGCCAAACGGTTCAAACCGAACCTAACAAACCTATTGCTTTGGAAGTAGAGGTGAAGGATTATATAAAAGAGAAGTACCAAAAGCCAGGTGCTGTATATTTGGGCGTTATCCATAGATTAGATATGCCTGTTGAAGGTATTGTATTATTTGCTAAAACTTCGAAGGCTTTAGTGCGGATGAATGAGATTTTTCAACAGAGAAAAGTAAGGAAAATATACCAAGCGTGGGTGCATGGTAAACCGCCTGCTACCCAAGGAAATTTGCTACATTGGCTTAAGCGCGATGAACATAAAAATTATACTAAAGCCTATCAAACAGAGGTAAAGAACTCTGAACGTGCAGAGCTAAATTATAGGTTAATTCAGTCTAAGAAGGGTTATAGTCTTTTAGAAGTTGAATTATTGAGTGGAAGAAAACATCAAATTAGGGTGCAATTATCAAGCATGGGTTGCCCTATTATGGGCGATAAAAAATACGGGGCATTATACGCTTACGATGATCATTCTATAGCTTTACAAGCATGTGAATTGGAGTTTATTCACCCCGTTTCGAATGAAAATATTCATGTTAAAATAGAAAATTTAAAATTTCCGGAATTATAGCAAATTAATGTAGAGTTATAGCTACATTAAAGTGGTATTAATAGGTTTGTAAACACCTGTTTTATAGACTTGTTTTTTTTAGATTTTTTTGATTTTATTTTAGCGTTTTTAAGGCGCTTTTAACAACACTTAATAAACTCTTAAAACGCTGTATACCTCTTGTTTTACAGGCTCTAAAGTGATAGAATTGTGGAGACAAAATCTAAAAAATACATGAGTAAATTAACACAAATTATATCCTTGGTTTTAGTGGCTATTGTGAGTATAATCATTGGTTATTATTTGCCTAAAAAAGATACAAAAAAAACGAATTCATCCACCCCAGTGCTAGCTGAAAATTTCTCTACTAGTTTAACTAATCCGGTCTTACCCTATTATACTCAAATGGGTTTGGATCATTCCGAGTTAAACTCCTTTAGAGATAAATTAGAAAAGTACATTCAAAAGGAAAAGAAATCACATCCGGATTTACATGTGAGTTATTATTTTAGAGATTTAAATAATGGATTATGGACAGGTATAAACGAGCGTGAGACATTTAGTCCGGCTAGTTTATTTAAGGTGCCACTTATGATTGCTTTGCTTAAAAGGTCGGAAACAGACCCAAAAGTATGGACTATGGGAGTGCATTATAAGAAGGCCGATTTAGGCGACATTCCAGAGGAAAGCGGATTTAAGAAGGAAGAAGGGAAATTTTATTCTATAGAAGATTTGCTAAATCAAATGATTATTCATTCTGATAATGCTGCTAGTTTATTGTTATTACAGTTTTTGGGTGATACTGCGGTTATGCATGTTATAGATGAATTAAATATGCACGTTGGGAATGGCTTTCATGAAAACACCAATTTTGTAACAGTAAAAGCTTATGCAGGTATTTTTAGGATTTTGTATAATGCCTCCTTTTTAAACAAAGAAATGTCGGAAAAGGCTCTTAATTTGCTTTCACAAGCCAAATATGATAAAGGAATAAGAGCTGGTGTTCCTTCCAATATTAAGGTTGCACATAAATATGGAAAGCGTGACGAGAATATTGGAGGTGGTAAACTTCATAATCTCCAATTGCATCATTTTGGATTAGTATACCATCCAAGAAAGCCATTTTTAATTGGAGTTATGACACGCGGTGCTGATGTAGAAACTAAAAATAGAGTTATTAAAGAACTCACAGAAATTACCTACAAAGAGGTTGATTCGCAAACCAAAGAAAATTCACACCATAAAGTTTTTGCTGAATAACGGAAAGGAAATTCTAAATTCTAATTTCTAAATTCTAAAACATTGCTGAGGGATTCATAATTCATACTTCATACTTCATAATTCATACCTTATAATTATCCAAGATTCGTATATTTGCACCAAATTTATAGCAAATTATGAAAGGTTTTTTCAATGTTCCGGTGCCAGTAAATGAACCGGTTTTAAATTATGCACCAGGTAGTGCAGAGAGAAAAGCGTTAAAGGAAGCCATCCAAGAGGCAAGGTCGAAAGTAGTAGATATTCCAATGTACATTGGAGGTAAGGAAGTACGCAGTGGAAAAACCTCTGAATTACGTCCGCCGCACGACCACCAACATTTACTTGGCACCTTCCATGTGAGCGATGCATCGCATGTTACAGATGCTATAAATGCTGCTTTAGCTGCTAAACTTAATTGGGAAGCTTTAACTTGGGAACAAAGAGCCGCTATATTTTTAAAAGCTGCAGAGTTAATCGCTGGTCCATACCGTGCTAAATTAAATGCTGCTACCATGTTGGGTCAGAGCAAAAATGCATACCAAGCAGAGATAGACAGTGCTTGCGAGATCATCGACTTCTTGCGTTTTAACGTATATTTCATGAGTCAGATTTATGCAGAGCAACCACAATCGGCTAAAGGCGTTTGGAATCGCATTGAATACCGTCCGTTAGAAGGATTTGTTTATGCCCTTACTCCTTTTAACTTTACTGCTATTGCTGGTAACTTGCCTACTTCTGCTGCTTTAATGGGTAATGTGGTGGTTTGGAAGCCAAGTAATACTCAGGTTTATTCGGCTCAAGTATTAATGGAAATTTTCCAAGAAGCTGGAGTTCCTGATGGCGTAATCAATTTAATTTATCCTAGCGGACCAGTTGCTGCCGAGGTGATTTTTAATCATGCCGATTTTGCTGGTATTCACTTTACAGGTTCTACTGGTGTGTTCCAAAATATTTGGAAAACTATTGGTAACAATATTCACAAATACAAAACTTACCCACGTATTGTAGGTGAAACGGGAGGTAAAGATTTTATCATAGCACATCACTCGGCTCATGTAGATACTGTTGTTACAGCCATGTTACGTGGTGCTTTTGAGTATCAAGGACAAAAATGTTCTGCCGCCTCTAGAGCTTATATCCCTTCTAATATGTGGGAGGAAGTAAAAGCTAAAATGGTAAAAGAAATGGCTGGATTTAATGTGGGTCCGGTAGAAGATTTCAGAAACTTTGTAAATGCTGTTATCGATGAAAAATCATTCGATAAATTAGCTGCTTACATCGAAGATGCTAAAAAAGACCCATCTTGTGAAATTGTTGCTGGAGGAACATATGATAAATCAAAAGGTTGGTTCATACAACCTACCTTAATTGTTACAAGCAATCCTAAGTATATCACCATGTGCGAAGAGTTGTTTGGTCCTGTTTTAACAGTTTATGTTTACGATGCAAACGAATTTGAAAGCACTTTAGATTTAGTGAACGAAACCTCTGAATATGCCTTAACGGGAGCTGTTTTATCGCAAGATAGATATGCTATTGATTTGGCAACTTGGAAGCTAAGAAATGCTGCTGGTAATTTTTATATCAACGATAAACCTACAGGTGCAGTGGTTGGTCAGCAACCATTTGGTGGCGCCAGAGCCAGTGGTACCAATGATAAAGCAGGTGCTATGATTAATTTAATGCGCTGGGTAAGTTTAAGAACTATCAAAGAAACTTTTGTTCCGCCAGTAAATTATACGTACGATTTTATGAAGGAAGCTTAAGCTTTTTTATACATTTGAAACGTCGGGCTTAAGCTCGGCGTTTTTTTGTGCCATGACAAATACACACGAAGTATACATGAGGCGCTGTTTAGAATTGGCGCGGTTAGGAGCAGGAACGGTTTCACCAAACCCAATGGTGGGTGCTGTTATAGTTTATAATGGAAGGATAATAGGAGAGGGTTGGCACCAGCAATATGGACAAGCTCATGCCGAAGTACATGCGGTTAACTCTGTTAAAGATACTTCTGTTTTAACAGATGCAGATTTGTATGTAAGCCTGGAGCCTTGCTCGCATACAGGTAAAACACCGCCTTGCGCCAATTTAATTATACAGCATAAATTTAAACGTGTAATTATTGGTATGTCTGATCCAAATCCTCTTGTAGCAGGTAAGGGAATTGCCTTGTTAAAAGAGGCCGGAATTGAGGTTGTAACAGATATTTTAAAAGACGAATGTTGGGATCTTAACAGGCGTTTTATAAAGCAAATGCTTCATAAAAGACCCTATATTATTTTAAAATGGGCTCAAACCAGAAACGGATTTATTGCCCCATTAGCTGCTAAAATGTCGCCGCAGCAGTTTGAAGAAGAAAGGCATATAACAGGTTTTATGGTGCAGCGTTTGGTTCACAAATGGCGCACCCAGGAAGATGCCATTATGGTAGCTACAAATACGGTTATAACAGATAATCCAGCACTAGATGCTAGAGCATGGAAGGGCAGAGCTCCCAAGAGAATTGTACTAGATAGAACACTCAAATTAAACCAGCAATTAAAAGTGTTCAAAGGTCCACAACAAACCTTTGTTATCAATGAAATAAAAGAGGGTATAGAAGAGAATATTACCTATATCAAATCAGATTTTAATGGAAATTGGATAGATGAAATGTTTAAAAAACTGCTTGAGTTTAACATTCAAAGTATAGTTGTAGAAGGTGGCTCGGTTTGGTTACATAGTTTGCTTGAGCAAAATTATTGGGATGAAGCCATCGTTTTTTATTCTCCAAAACACATTTCGGAGGGAGTGCCAGCACCTGCAATAGGTGGTAAATTGGCTTCTCAATTTGAGTTAGATAATATGCAGGCTTCACAGTATTTGAATATATGATATACCTCGTTTTAAGCATCCTATTTTCTACTCTTACGGTAAGCTTTTTTAAGGTGTTTCACTTAAAAAATGTAAATACGTTTCATGCCATTGTAGTAAACTATTTTACTTGTGGTATTATAGGAACATATTTTGCTAAAACGCCTGTTTATACTGCCTCTTTCTGGCAAGCGCCTTGGCTTATTTATACCTTGGTGCTTGGATTTTTGTTTATCAGTATATTCTATCTTATCGCCTTAACCGCACAAAAAATGAGTGTGGCTGCCAGCATGGTTTCGGCAAAATTATCAGTGGTAATTCCTGTTATGGTTGCTTGGCTATTTCTTTCAGAATCACTTAGTATAACAAAAATTATCGGGATACTTATCTCGTTTATAGCCGTATTTTTTATTAGCGCTCGGTCTGAACCAAACCCCGAACATTCTGGCAAAGGATTCTGGTATTTGCCTATCTTAGTTTTTTTTGGAAGTGGTTGTATTGATGCTTTATTGAAGTTTTTAGAATCGCGCTATATACCTACTTATTCATCTGATGATATCGTAACTGCTACTTTTCTATTTGCTTTTGTTTTTGGCTCTTTAAGTTTATTGGTTCAGCAAATAAAATTAAAAGAATCTATACAAGTTAAATCATTGGCTTGGGGATTATTATTAGGTATTCCCAATTATTTTAGCATGTATTTTTTGGTTGAAACATTAGCTGTTTTTCCAGCTACGTTTATTTTTCCAATAAATAATATTGGCATTGTTGCATTCTCTACTGTTTTGGCTTTTTTGGCGTTCTCGGAAAAATTATCTGTAAAAAATTATATTGGATTGGGACTAGCAATTGCCTCCATTTTATTAATTTCATTAGCATGAGTTTACCAGATTCCTTCAGAACCATCGGTGGTACTTATATCGGCGAATTTAAAGATAAGGGAAGCAAGTTTATAGGTTATGTATTTCCTGTGGATGATGAGTCTGATTTTAAACTTAAACTCAAGGATATAAAAAAAGAACACTTCTCTGCAGCACATGTATGTTGGGCATTTGTGTGCGGTGCTAATAAGGAGTTCGAAAAAAGTTCGGATGATAGAGAACCTTCAGGATCTGCTGGTAAACCCATATTAAATGCCATAAATAGTTGTAACTTACAGTATGTTGCTGTGGCAGTAGTTAGGTATTTTGGAGGGAAATTGTTGGGTGTGCCAGGTTTAATTCATGCCTATCACTCGGCGGCAATAGAGGCTATAAAAACGGCACAAGTATTAGAAAAGCAGATTTTTTATAGTGTTTTTGTGGAGGCAGATTTTACCATTCAACACGAGGTTATTAGGATTTGCAAACAACACCAAGTAAAGTTTTATCCGGATACACAAAATCAATTACAAGGTATTACCTTTGAAGTAAGTCCGAGTAAATATGAGTTACTTTTACAGGCCTTGCAAAGCCGAAATTTTACCCATATTGTTCAACTAAGAATTATTTATGTTTAGATACAAATTAATCTTTTTTGCCATTCTGTTTTCTAGTTATGCTAGAACTCAAAATACTGCTATTACAAGTTTTTCTGCAGGATTACTTCAAGCACAAAACCTTGTTTTAGCTCATTGCGAATACATGCGTTTGCCAGATAATTCTTTTCATTTAGAATATCAGCGAAATAGCCAAATCGGACAGCATTTTCAGTTTGTGCAATATCATAAAAACATTCCTGTTTATGGTTCTAGTTTTAAAGTAAATATAGCCAATAACCATACTGTTTTAAGTTTATTTAACAGCTTTAAAGAAATTTCAAATAACTTATCTATTTCATCTTTTAACAAGAGTTCTGAAACCACAAATGTTGTTTGGTTCAACCATAATAATGAATGGATTTTGGCTCAGCGAAAAAGGGTTCAAAACAACTTGGGAGAGGCTGTTGAGTTATTGTTTGATATTTCGGATAACAAACTTTTACTAGAACGTAATCTGGATTTAAATGCTGCAAAAGACACCTTGGTTCGAACCAAAGTGTTTTACCCAGATCCTTTAACATCTGCTCAAAAAGAGTATGGTGAAGGCGGTTTATATAGAAATAATAATGTTGCCGATGCGCCCGAGCTTACGGCTGAGCTAAAAGATAAATTTGTAACGCTTACTTATGAAAATGATTCGTTTCATGCGCGCTCTCCTTTTGCCATTATCCGCGATTTAGAAGCTCCGGCTCAAACTGTTTTTGGTGGACCATCAGCTACTTTCAATTTTACCAGAAGTGCTAGTCAGTTTAGGGAATTTAATACCTTATTTCACATAGAGAATCTCAGGAATTATCTCACTCAAATTGGTTTGCCTTTTACGGGTTTAAATCCTATTTTGGTTGATCCAACTGCGTATTCTGGTCAGGACCAATCTAGGTTTTCGTTTTCTATAGACGAACCTGCTTTGTTTTTTGGAACAGGGGGCGTTCCAGATGCAGAGGATGCAGATGTTATCATTCATGAGTACACGCATTATTTGAATTATTTTATAGCGCCTAATACCGTAAATGGCAATGAGCGCTTGGCAGTAGAGGAGGCTAATTGTGATTTTATGGCTTGCACATACTCTAAAGCTATTAGCTCATTTAATTGGCGAAGAATATTTAATTGGGATGGGTTTAACGAATTTTGGGCTGGAAGAGATGGTAATAGCAAAGCCACGTATCCCAAAGATTTGAGTACAGATTTTTACAGAACTTCGCTTATTTGGAGCAGTATGTTAAACGATATGAGTGAAGATATTGGAAGGGATGTTCTTACCAAAATTTTGTTTCAATCTGTTTACAGTTATGCTAACAATATGAGTATGCAGCAAGCGGTAAATTTATTGGTTCAAGCCGATAGTGCTTTATACAATTATGCTAACTTAAGTAAAATGCGTGTAAGATTAGAGGAACGTGGTTTTTCTGTTACTGGATTACCTAATCAAACAAAGGGCGATTTGGGTGTAAACGTGCTCAATTCTGCAGCTTTTGCAGAGGGAATATCCTCTCTTAAAATTGAATCTAAATTGGGCGAAAAGTTAACGTATACTTTGTACAATATTCAAGGATATGTTATGGAAAAATCAGATGCCTTTTTAACACAAATAGAGATTAGTCCGAATACATTTGCAAGCGGAATGTATTTTATTACCGTTAGCAACGAAAAAGGGCAAATACATACAGTAAGGGTAGTGCTTAATCGCTAGCTTCTTACTATTTCCCCATCAACCATTTCAATAATACGATGAGTGTTTTGTGCAAACTCATTGTCGTGCGTAACAATTAAGAGCGTTTGTTGGTAGCTTTCTGCTAACTCTTTAAAGATATTAAATACGATATCACTATTCTTTTTATCGAGGTTTCCTGTTGGCTCATCGCCCATAATTATGATTGGGTCGTTTATTAAAGAACGTGCTATTGCAACTCGCTGTTTTTGTCCGCCAGAAAGCTGATTTGGCTTTTTTAGGGCTTCTTTTTCTATACCCAAAATGCGCAACTTTTCCATGGCACGATGTTCAATTTCTTGTTTAGAATAGTTGCCTAATTTTTCGCCAGGTAGCATTACATTTTTAAGAACAGTAAATTCATTTAACAAGTAATGAAACTGAAATACGAAGCCAATTTTTTCATGTCTAATTTTGGCTAGTTCGGCTTCTTTCTTGCCTGTGGTGCTCACGCCATCTATCCAAACTTCCCCTTCAAAATCTGTATCCATGGTAGAGAGAATGTAAAGTAAGGTAGATTTTCCGCAGCCAGATTTGCCTATGATAGAGGCAAACTCGCCTTGGTTAAGACTAAATTGTACATTCTTTAATACTTGAATGCTAATCGGGTCATGGAAATATTTAACAATGTTCTTGGCTTCTAGTACTTTCTTTTCCATGTTATTTGCCTCTTATAATGATAACCGGATCTATCTGACTGGCTTTTCTAGCTGGAAAATATCCAGCAAAATAGGTGGTTATGATAGAGAATATGCCACCAATGATGTAGAAATTTGGATTATAATTGATAGGGTAGGTTTTGATGGTTGGCAAAGAGGCTGTTTCGAAAGGTATTTGGTCTATTAATGCAGATAATCCAAAGCCTGATAGGAGTCCTAATCCTCCGCCAAAAATGCCTATACTTACGGCAATTCCAATGAATACTGCTTTTACATCTTTGCCGCTAAATCCGCTTGCTTTTAAGATGGCAATAGAATCCATTTTTTCATAAATCATCATGTTAAGAATATTATAAATGCCAAATCCTGCCACAATTAAAAGGGTAATACCAACAGTAAAAGATATGATAGTTCGTACTTTACTACCCGTTTCAAATTGAGAGTTGGCGGTTTGTATATCAATAGCATCTACACCATATAATTTTTGATATTCTTTTGCAATAGTTGGTGCTTGCAGAATATCGTGCAATTTAATCTGAATATCACTGATATAATTATTTCCTTCACCCAATAATTTTTGTGCCGTTTTAAGACTGGTAAAACTCTGCACCTTGTCTATATCTTGCAATCCAGATCTAAAAAATCCAACCACTTTCAACTGCATTTTTACACCTTTGGTGCTTGTAATTTGCACGATATCTCCTACCTGAACCAACATAGTTTCGGCAGCACCTTTGCCCAGAACAATGCTATTGGGCGTATTTTTTAAATCTTGATAATTCCCATCTACCACATAATCGCTAAATTTAAAAAGGCGATTTTCTTCGGCCACATCTATGCCATTTATAACACCAGTTAAATCAGTACTTCCAACTTGGTAAAAGCCCTGACAAACAATTTTTGGCGCCACACCTAATACCCGAGGGTCTAATTGCAACGACTTAATTATAGCCCCTGCGCCTTGTATTTGTAGGCCTTTGTTGCTGGGTTTAATAGATTGAATAAAATTATACGTACCCAATTGTTTGTTAGTAGAGTTTATCGGCTGAGTTTCATTTGGCTTTAACTCATTATACAACCTAATATGAGGAGTTCTATTTAAAATTAAACCATCTAATAAATCGTTTAAACCCGTCATAAAACTTAGCAATGCAACAAACATGGTGATGCTAAAAGTAACCCCAATAGCCGCCACCAATGTCTGCTTCCACCTCGCTAGCAAAAGAGATACAGATATTTCGTATAGTAATTTAAAATTCATTTTTTTTAATTAAAGCCAATTATGAATTATGAATTATGAAGTATGAATTATGAAATTACGTCAATTTTAAATTATCTACTTACATTCATACTTCATAATTCATACTTCATAATTCCACTACGGTTTAACAATTACCTCCCCATCCTTCAATCCGCTTAAGATTTCTATCATTTGCAAATCTTTTATTCCGGTTTGAACCAAAACTTGCTCGCCATTTTCTTTGAGAACTAGGCTATCATTTAAAAGGTAGTTTCTCGGTATTAATAAGGCTTTCTCTTTACTTTGAACTAAAATGTTTGCTTCAAAGGTAATGTTTGGATAGAGTTTAGGCGGACCATCAACAAAAACAGCTTCTACCAAAAAGGTTTTATTTCGGTCGTTCATTATCGGACTAATCCTACTAATTTTGGCTGTAAACACTTTGCCTTTATAGCTATCCATGCTAACGTAAACGCTTTGGTTCAGACCAATTTTAAAGATATCATTTTCGTCTACTTGCATTTCTAAAATGAAGTTATTGTTGCCGCCAATTAAGGCAAGTGGGGTTTGGGCAGTAACAAATTCGCCTTCCTTTTTAAGTATTTGGTAAATACTGCCTTGTAACTGACTTTTTATCTCAAAATCGCCCGCTTGTTGAAGGGAAATTTTATAGTTGTTAAGGCTTTGTTTAGACTGTAACTTTAGAAGTTTTTCAAGATCGGATGTACGCACTTGTGCCGAAAAATAGGCTGTTTTAGAGTTTAGGTAGTTTAATTCTCTTTGCTCTAATTCTAGCTGCGAGCCCACCTGAAGTTTGTATAATGCAAGTTGTTTAAAATACAAACTTGAGTCGAGCTTCATTTTATTATATTGAAAATTGAGCTGTTGTTGTGCTTCGAATAACTTGGCTTTATTAGATTCTAATCGAGCATTTTCTTCTGCTAATTTGGCGTTTTCGGTTGAGTATTGTTGAATCTCGCTATTAATAGAAAATAGTTTATCGCCAGCATTAATGATATCGCCTTCCTTGGCCCAAATCTTTTTTATCTTACCATTTACTCCTGCTAAAATCTGAAACTGATTTTCGCTTTTAATAGCGCCAGATGCATAAACAGATTCGCTTATTTGCATCAACCTGGCATTTGTTTTTTCCCTTTTGTCTTTACATCCTAAAACCAAGATAGTGAAAGAAAAAATTAAGAATTTTCGCATGTTATTAAATGTTATTGCTCAATAAGAGCGTCTTCGTGTTTTTTGTTGGCTAGCTGACCGCAAGCGGCGTCTATGTCTTTGCCTCTACTTCTTCTAACGGTGGCTACCACACCATTTTTTTCGAGGTATGCGCAGAAGGCATCAATCTTGTTAGAATCGGCTTTTTCAAAAGCACCATCCCCTGTTGGGTTATATTCTATTACATTTACCTTAGCCGGAAACTGCTTGCAAAAAGCAAGCAATTCTTTGGCATCCTGAATGCTTTCGTTAAAATCTTTAAAGGCAATATATTCAAACGTTACCCTTTTTTTGGTGTGTTGGTGAAAATATTTTAGGGCTGAACCAACGGAGGCAAGGCTATTGCTTTCATTGATAGGCATTATCATGTTACGCTTGGTATCGTTGGCCGCATGTAGGCTTAAAGCTAGGTTGAACCTAACTTTATCATCGGCCAATTTCTGAATCATTTTAGCAATACCTGCAGTAGATACAGTAATTCTGTCTGCAGCCATTCCTAATCCTTCTTGAGAAGTAATTTTTTCTATTCCCGCTAACACATTGGCGTAATTAAGCAAAGGTTCACCCATGCCCATAAAAACTATATTAGTTAGCGGTTTATTGTAATGCGTTTGAGCCCAGTTTTTGA
>JAKRSG010000183.1 GCA_022402405.1 Bacteroidia bacterium
TGTTGAATTTTTTGTGGCGAGTAGTATGCTTTCATTTGGGCCTTTGCAAATAACAGTATTAATGGTCTTGGAATTAAGTCCAAGATCTTTATCAATATGAGTATTTTGGTTCAAAATCTTGAAATTATAATCAGTTTCTATTAAATCTGAACCCATTAATGAAAATACTCTTTCCCCTACAACAATGGTTTGATTATTATAATTTGTGTGACTAAATAAAGAAGATTCCAACAATTTTAGCTCTTTATCAAAATGGAAAAAGTGCAAATTACTTATTCCTATTTCGGTTGCACAAATAGCAAAACTCTTATCAGGAAATGGAATAAAGGTGCTTTCTTTTAATCCTAAATTGTCAAATGGAATTTCCACAGATAAATTTTGAATTGGTTCTGAATCATTTTTAGGGGTAACCTTTTTGCAGGAATTAATTATTAAGATTACAATTAAAATTACAGGAAAATATTTAATTTTTGGCATAATATTTTTTTGTTTTCAGTAAAAAATTAAATTATTGTAACCAAGAGAAAATTTAAATTTGATCCAATCAGATTAAATTCCTTACAAATCACAATAAAAGTATTGACAGAATTTATTTGTATGATTCTACTAAAGCTGCCTATTACATTTACAGTTTTTGGAATTAGCGGTGTAACCGAAGGATTCAAATTAAAAAGTGTCCCAAAAAACAGTTCGTTATCGTCTGAATTTGCAATTATGGTATTTCAGTAAAAGTTAATAATCAAACTTTGATTTTCCCCAGCTATGCAATAAATTGAATAGCCAAGATTAGCCTCAAACCAAGATTTTGAGATATTTACTATATCAGAATCCATTTTACCTATATCTGATGGAGGCTGAAGAACTCTCGGATATATCCTCAGAGCCCCAGTTCCTGGGTCTCCATATACTGGAATATATTTAGTAGTTTCAGAATTAATTAAATACCATCCATTGGCTTCAAAAGTGCAATTATCAATATGTAACATAGAGCCTCTTGAGTATTGAATTCCCCAATTCCTGCACCAGACAATTCTAGATTCAAATATGGAAATTTGGTTTGCATCATAGCCTTCATCATAATCTAATATTATTCCATTTAAGCATGCCTGATTTGGATCATAAAAGGTATGTTTTTCAGGATCTGGGTCAGAAGTATTAGTCCAAACATTTCCTCCACCAATAATACAGCTGTTTATATTGGATGTAAGTACACCTTTAAAATTTATTGCTGTATCACATGACCTCACAAAAACTCGTTCTATATTTAAAAAAGCACATTTTTCGGCGTAAATGCCTATAAACTCATACCCAGGTCCGTAATAATATGGTCTTGAATCTAACATATTATGATAGTAGGAACCGTCAATAAGTGGACTACCAACAATTCCAAAATCTTTTAAATTTGTATATGGGTTAAACACCTCAATTAGATTTCTTGTGGTTATATATGATGATGCAGTGGGCTCTACATCAGTTGGAAATAAGAGGAATTTCCCACAAATAGAGTTGATAGCATACCACTACCTACTAGATTTACTCTTAAAGTTTCTCCCTTCCATTTTAGTTGTGCTGAAGAGTTATCTGCTTTTATGGAAATCGTATCAATAAGGTAAAATCCTGCTGGAAAAAATAAGCCACCAGAACTTTCAGAAACAGTTTGATTAACTGCATTTGGGTAGGCACTACTATAATATCGCTGCATAGAATCAATTGCATTCTGAATGCAAGCAGTATCATTTGTGGGAGTTAAATTATCAGGAAAAGCATCTCCTTTAGCGCCAAACCATTTTACATTAATTAATCCATCAAATATTCTTTTTAACCTTGAGCCATTATATGTAACTATTATAATCCCTGTATTATCTGAGCTAATTGAATCGCCCAAATCATAACGCCAAAAACCTTCTTGACCAATATCAGTTGTATAATACAAATCTGATGTTAACGGAACAAATGAAGTGTCATTTCTTAAAAATGAAATAGAGTAGTTAATAGTTGCCATGGCTAAATAAATTCTAATAATTTTTAATTAAATAAGTATGCGCATCCTAAATTACACAATTTAATTCAGAATTCCAATCTTTTGGGAATAATTCACTCTGTTTTTTCTTTTTAGTAATTACCTTTATTAGTACTTTGATTCGCCAATATTGAGGGTTAACCTAATTGAGTATACTTGTTCAAATTCTATTAACAAGCAAGGTCAATATTATAATTTCAACTATAAATTTATGCCTTTAGTTTTCATTAAATAACAGAACCAAAAATTTCCCAAGGTTCCTAGTGTTTTTCCATTGATAGTAGAGCCCAATACTTTAGCAGCATTTTCAATTATGAGATTATCCTTTTTACAATATTTTTCCCTTTATCAGTCTTTTTAGATTATGGTTTCATTGGTTTTTCCAGCTCTTCTTCTTAGATTAGAATTTCTTCCTCCTCCTCAATAGCTGCTTGAGGTTCTTGGTCCTTTGAATACTTCTCAATAATGAACTTAATGAAGTTTGTTTGAATATGTCTTTTCTCCATATACCGTAAATGATTTTTGGCGAAAAGAAGTGTTTTGGTATTCGTTTCATTCAGTATATTTGAAGAAAGAAAGGTAAAGTTTAGAAAAGAAGGATGATTTATAGAAAATTTGTCCTGTTTTTGTCCTTTTCAAAGTAGTTGTCCAAAGTAGCGTGTTATATTTATCTGAAATTCAACTTAGTAGTCTCGAGCAGAATCGAACTGCTATCAAATGTTTAGGAAACATCTATTCTATCCATTGAACTACGAGACCTTGCCTTTTTAGCGCACCAAAATTAGTATTAATTTTAGTTTTTTATCTGCTAATGATAAATTTTCCTTGCTGCAAATGATTCTTTCCCTGCAAGCGGTAAAAATAAATGCCCGATGAAAGTGATTCTACCGAAATCTCCTCTCCGGCCAATAAACCTTTATCTATGCATAAAACACCTTGTGCATCATAAACATAAACCCGCAAAGCATGAGTTTTATCGCCCAAAAACTGAATGCTCTCCTGAGCAGGATTTGGAAATATTATGTATGCGTTTTCATTCAAAATTGGTTCAGACCAACCATTTAACAATGCATCATATTGCACTTGTACATTCTTTAATATCCAATTTTCTGGGTCGAGCTGAATAAAATTTACCGAATCTGTTAGCCCAATTTCAAAAAGCTCACTTTTTTGGGTATTGTTTAAATACACTAAAGTATCTGGCGCTCCTGCCCTGCGCACAAGCAAAGGCAACGAAAGTGTAAACACATTATTAGTATTTTGCGCATTGCTTTGAGTGAGTAATACAAACAATTTACCTCCCTTGTAATTCCACTTTAATTGATAGCTTGGAAACCCAACACCATATATCCATTGGTCGAAAAAGTAATCTAAATTCTTGCCCGAAACATCCTTACAAACCTGCGCCAAATCTGCTGTAGTGGCATTGCCATTTCCATGTTTATTTAAATAGGTTCGGCACATATCAAAAAACAAACTATCTCCTAAAATATAATGAAGCACCCTTACAGCAGAACCTCCTTTTTCGTAAGTTAGTTCGCTAGAAAATATGCGAGCAACATTGTTGGTATCTGTTACATATACAGAACCTATTCCTTGCTTAGCCGCAGCATGCATGCTGTTTAATACACTTAATGCATTAGCAGGACTATTCAAATATTTTGCCGCCAAATACTCTGTGTAAGAAGCAAAGCCCTCGTTAAGCCAAATATCGCTCCAAGTAGCACAAGTTACATGGTCGCCAAACCACTGATGACCCAACTCATGAGCCACAATACCAAAGTTAAAAATACCCATAGAGCTCATCGTTTGATGCTCCATACCTCCACTAAAAGGCGCCATCATATGTCCGTATTTTTCTTTATAAAACGGGTAAACCCCAAACAAATCCGAGAACAATTCTAGCTGTTTGCCCGTAATATCTATGCTCGCTTTATTGTTATTATACGCCGCTGTATTGTATATATAATTCTGTATTAAAATGCTATCGCTTATTTGTTTTGGCTTGGCGTAGGCAAGGTATTCATTGTACTGACCAACCGTAACAGCCACCAAATAATAATTCATAGGGTAACGAGTTTGCCAATGATACGTATGTTTACCATTTGCCTTAGGTTCAATGCTTACTAAATTTCCGTTTGACCCTACCCTATTGCTAGTATCTGTTGTTACCGAAATAAAACACGAATCAATTTTATCCTTCAACGATTGCTTGCAAGGCCACCATTCGTAGGCGCTGTATGGCTCGCTTAAACTCCAAGTAATTTGATTGCCATAAGTAGGCGATGCACGATTGCTAAAACCATTGCCAATAGCAGCACTTCCGCCACTTGGGGCAGTACCGCGGTAAAAAATCTGCACCTTAAAAAGTTGGTTCGAACCAAAACTTGCAGGTAATTTTACTGCTGCCAAATGGTCTAATCGTCTAAAGTTTAAACGCGTTCCTTGATCATCTAATACAGAATCTATGGTAAAGTTTCCATGCAATTGAAACCAAAAGCTATCTAAGGCCGCAACCCTAGAAATAGCATGCGTTATAACACTTCCAGATATTTGAATATTGGTACGTTCTACATTTAATTGTAAGTGATGAAACACTACATCGTATTGTTCCATTTTTTCCATTTCATCTAAAAAGGCATTTCGCTTTTGTAACTGACGTTCAAAAGAAGCTTGTTTGTGTGTGGCACAGCTATGTTGCGCGTGCAATAAAGATAGGTTCAACCCGAAAAATAGAACCCAAAAACCAAGAAATTTTTTCATAAATGGATGGCAATGTAGCTAAAAAAGTTACACTTTTTTGTACTAACAAACCATCAAATAGAAAAATTCGCGTAATTTGCCCCTCCTTTGGAGAGGTGTCTGAGTGGTCGAAAGAGCAAGCCTGGAAAGTTTGTATACGCGCAAGTGTATCGAGGGTTCGAATCCCTCCCTCTCCGCTTCGCTCACCGAAGCTTTAGCGTAGGTGAGCTTATACTTTGAACACCAAACTAAATACGAAGCCTTGGCGTAGGTGAGCGAAGCGTTTTAATTATCATAGCGGTTTTTACCCCTCACTCTTTCACATTAAAAATAAACCCTACACCAAAAACGGTTTCAATACTTAAGCTTTCATCTTCTTTAAGGTACTTGCGAAGTTTGCTTATAAAAACATCTAAGCTTCTTCCCAAAAAATAATCGTTTTCACCCCATACCGCCTCTAACAATTCTTCTCTTTTAATTACCTTGTTTTTGTGAAGAAATAAGTAGTTTAATACTTCACTCTCTTTCTCCGTCATGCGTTTCACAGTTGCACCCAATTGTAAAGATTGATTACCTGGGTCGAAGAAATATTTACCAATAGTTACAGGCTCTTTCGAAACAAGGTTTGGTTCAGGCAAGCGCCTTAAAATAGCCTTTATCTTCCAAAGTAATTCGTCCTCGTCAAACGGCTTACATACATAATCATCGGCACCCATGCCATAAGCCAATAACTTATCTTCTTTTAACGATTTAGCACTAATAAAAATGATAGGCATTTGGGCATCTTTTTCCTTTATAACTTTTGCCAAACTAAACCCATCCATTTTGGGCATCATAATATCTAATAAACACAAATGAAAACTGCCGTTTTCATAGGCTCGTAAGGCCACTTCACCATCTCTACATAAACGCACTTCAAAGCCCTCGCCTTCTAAAAAATCGAGTAATAACATGCCTAAATTAGCATCGTCTTCTGCCAGCAAAATTCTATAGCTTTTAGTTTCCATTTTTTAGAGGAAAATACAAAGTAAAACAACTTCCTTTACCCAACTCACTACTCAACACAACCGATCCACCCATGGCTTCAACCATGTTTTTAACATATGCCAAGCCCAGTCCAAACCCCTTTATATCATGCACATTTCCGGTAGGTACTCTGTAATATTTGTCGAAAATTTGAGCTTGGTTTTCGGCAGAAATTCCGAAACCATTATCTTTTATACTAAGCGCAAATTTTCCAGATTCCGAAAAGCTTAATATTTCTATAACTGGAGCACCTTTAGAGTATTTAATAGCGTTATCAAGTAGATTACAAATTACAGTGAAAACATGCTCAGAATCGCCTAAAACAATACATGATTTTGCCCTAAAATCTGTACGAATAACCCCTTCTCTATCCTCTATTTGAACCTGCATAGATTCGGCCACTCTCCCAATAATTTCATGCATGTTTATCTCTTGCATTTGCAGCTTCCACTCACCTTGCTCAAAAGCCACCAAACGCAAAACTTGCTCTACTTGCTTCTGCAATTTTTCGTTTTCTTGCACAATCATAGAGCTGTATTTTTTCCATTTAGTTTCATTTTCTGGCTGAACCAATTTGCCCATCATCTTATTAGCTAAGGCAATATTCGTTAGTGGTGTTTTAAACTCATGTGTCATGTTATTTATGAAAGCAATCGTTTGCTCTGCCACCTTTTGCTCTTTTATTAAGGCTCTGATGGTGTAAATAAATAAACCAAAAACAATAAAAATTAACACCACCGAGCTTCCAAATAACAATCCCATTTCTTGCAAGATAAACTTCTCCCTACTAGGAAACTCCAGGTGTAATTCCAATCCATTTACATGCGCTAGCTCCTCAATTCTATGTTTAAATACAGAAGATTTGTTTTTAGTAGTTGTCTGAACCAAATCATTCTGTTGCAAGGTAAATGTATACGGTATTTGAAACTGATAAACCTTCATAAAATGTTGTAACAATGAGTCAATAGTCTGCTTTTCTGCTTTGCCCAATTTAAGTTCACAATGCCCTTCTGCCATATCCGAACAACAATCTCCAATACGTTTGCATGTGGCCTGATCGGCACAAATCTCCTGCGCCGTTTTAGACAAAACCATATTGGCCTTTTCTGCAAACAAATCTTCTTTAACCTGAGCGGTATTTACCAGCCAACTTACTTGTATGGCCAATAAACACAATAATGCCAAGGCAGATAATCCTATATAAATAAAACGTTTGTTCTTCTTCATTACTCCTACAAAGGTAAACATTTGATGGTGCTAAAAACGGGTTTAACAAGTCGTTAACAAGGCAATAACTTTTCACTAACAAAATCTAAGTAAGCAGCCATCTACTTTTGCCTCACATTAATCAAACATCATATGAAAAAAGTAATTTTAAGTTCTGCAGTAGTTATGTTAATTAGCTTATCTGCAATCGCTGGTGGTGGCGACAAAAATCATTGTAAAAAAGGCGACAAATCTTGCGCAAAATCTAGCTGTAGCGAAGGAAAATCGTGCAGTAAAGAAAAATGTGCTGAGTTTTGCAAAACAGATGGCGCCTGCAAAAAAGAAAACAAAAGCTGCGAGAAAGCTTGTAAACACGAAACTAAACCAGAAACCAAAGAAACTAAATAATCCAAACTTCTCCTATCCAGAGAAAATTTGGTTTCTGCATGAACAAAGGCTCCATTTTGGGGCCTTTGTTTTATTTATCCTCCTACTTCACAATACTCCCCGGCTCTATGTCTTTTTCCGGACCAACACTGTAAAGCTTGCCAAAATCGTTGCCAGCCATTAGCAACATACCTTGGCTTTCGATTCCGCGAATTTTGCGAGGTGCTAAATTGGCTACTACCGTTACCAGTTTACCAAGCAGCTCTTCAGGCTGATAATATTCTGCAATGCCACTTAATATAGTGCGCTGCTCAAAACCTAAATCAACCGTTAGGTTCAGTAATTTATCTGCCTTTGGAACTTTAACCGCGGCAATAACTTTACCCACGCGTAAGTCTAATTTATCAAAATCTTCATAGCTAATATGAGGCTTTAACTCATTAACAACACTAACAACTGGCTGAACCAAATTTGCCTTTTTAATATCTTCTAATCGCTGTAACTGCTTGTTTATTTCTTCGTCTTCTACCTGTTTGTACAAGATTTCTGCCTTGCCTAAAACATGATTGGCCTTAATAATTTCGTTTTCTTGTAATAAGTTCCAATCTAAGTTTTGTAGATTTAACATGGCAGCTAATTTCTGCGCAGTGTGTGGCAAAAACGGCTGAGCAGCCAAACACAATTTAGCACAAATCTGCAGGGCATCCACCAAAATTACTTGAACACTCTCAGCATCTGTTTTAACCAATTTCCAAGGTTCTGTATCGGCCAAATATTTGTTACCCGCACGAGCAATATTGATAAACTCTGCTTGTGCATCGCGCAATTTTATAACTGCTAAATTCGACTCTAAATTGATTATGCTCTCTGCTACTTGCTTAAAGCAAAAAGCTTGGGCAGCAAGTAATTTTTCATCGCTTAACACGCCGTTTAGCGCAGGAACATTCCCTTGATAATACTTATCGCAAAGCACTAAAACACGGTTTACAAAATTCCCGAAGATACTTACCAATTCGCTGTTTACACGGGTTTGATAATCTTTCCAGGTAAATTCACTGTCTTTTGTTTCGGGTGCAATACTCGTTAACACATAACGCAACTCATCTTGCCTATTAGGAAAATCTTGTAAATACTCGTGTAACCAAACAGCCCAATTTCTAGAAGTAGAAATCTTATCTCCCTCCAAATTTAAAAACTCATTGGCAGGAACATTACTTGGCAAAATAAATTCACCATGTGTCATCAACATCATCGGAAAAATAATAGCATGAAACACAATATTATCTTTCCCAATAAAATGTATTAACGAAGTTTCTTCATCCTTCCACCAATCTTGCCAAGATGTGCTGCTAGTTCCTGGCTCTTGGCCTCTAGCAAGCATGGCTTCTTTGGTAGCACTAATATAGCCAATGGGTGCATCAAACCAAACATACAAAACTTTACCATCTGCACCTTCAATAGGCACTGGCACTCCCCAATCCAAATCGCGGGTCATTGCCCTGCTTTGCAAGCCTTCTGTTAGCCAACTATTACACTGCCCTTTAATATTCGATTTCCAATCTTCAAAGCGTTTAATGTACTCCTTAAACATTTCAGATTGCTGTATTTCGCCCATAGGCAAAAACCAGTTTTTGGTTTCACGCAAAACAGGCACCGCACCACTTAGAGCAGATTTTGGGTTTATTAAATCGGTTGGACTTAAAGCCGTGCCACATTTTTCGCACTGATCGCCGTAGGCGCCAGGATTTCCGCAACGCGGACAAGTTCCTGTTATATATCTATCAGCCAAAAACTGCTTAGCTTCCTCATCGTAATATTGCTGGGTAATCTCCTCCTTAAAAACTCCCTTTTCGTATAAATTTTTAAAGAAATCTTGAGCCGTTTCTTTATGTGTGGCAGAGCTGGTTCGACCATAATAAGAAAAATCAATACCAAAATCCTTGAAAGCATTTTTCATAATGCCATCATATTTATCAACCACCTGCTGAGGTGTAATTCCCTCTTTTTTAGCCTTTATAGTAATAGGAACTCCATGCTCATCGCTACCACATATAAACAAAACATCTTTGCCTGTAGCACGCAAATACCTAACATATACATCGGCTGGCAAATAACAACCCGCTAAATGTCCAATATGCACTGGCCCATTTGCGTAAGGCAGAGCCGCCGTAACTAAATATCTTTTGTATTCCTTCTTACTCATATTGCTAGCAAAGGTAATATTAGCCCAATAAGTAAACACAAGAAATATTGGTTCAAACCTATTTTTTTAAACCACAAAATTCGGGCTGAACCAAAACATGAAACATAAAACAATTATTTAATTTGGAAATTCGAACTAATTATTGATATCTTTGTGATATCACTTTAATATCAAAAAAATGAAACAAGAAAACACAATTTCGCCTAGTGGCGGATTTTTAATGCTAGCCTTATCACTTGTATTATTGGCATTAGCAACCATCGCACTCCTATTCAAAATATTCGCCGTTGGAACCTTACTTATCGTAGCCTTGGTGTTAATTTTACCTGGCTTTTTCATAAACAATCCCAACGAGTCAACATTGTTAGTACTGTTTGGAGAATATAAAGGCTCGGCCAAACAAGATGGTTTCTTTTGGGTGAACCCATTTTTTACCAAATCTAAAATCTCGTTAAGAGCAAGAAATTTGGATAGTCAGCCTATTAAAGTTAACGACAAACTTGGTAACCCAATAATGATTGGAATTGTATTAGTTTGGCGAGTACAAGATACTTTTAAAGCGGCCTTCGAAGTAAACAATTACGATAGTTTTGTAAAAATTCAGAGTGAAGCGGCTATCAGAAAATTAGCGGGTACTTATCCATATGATAATTTTGATGATGAGCAAGCGGAAATCTCTCTTCGTTCTGGAAATGAAGAAATACACTTAGAGTTAATGAACGAACTCACAGAGCGTTTATCTATTGCAGGAATAGAAGTAATGGAAGCGCGCATTAGCAACTTAGCTTATGCGCAAGAAATTGCAGGTGCTATGTTACAAAGGCAACAAGCAACAGCTATTGTAGCAGCTAGAACCAAAATTGTAGAAGGCGCTGTGGGTATGGTAGACTTGGCTTTAAAATCCTTATCAGAAAAACAAATTATTGAATTAGACGATGATAAAAAAGCAGCTATGGTAAGTAATTTAATGGTTGTACTTTGCAGCGATAAAGCAGCAAACCCTGTTATAAATACTGGCACTTTAAATAATTAAAATGGAAACTTATTATGAAAAACAAAAGTTTAATCAATGGTGGATTAAGCTTAGCATATTTATCCCTTTTGTAATTGTATTTTGGGGAGTAATTACGGGAAAAACGCAGGAAGAAAATGGAACTTCTATGCTTATTGCTGCCGTTGTGCTGGGCTTTATTGCCGTATTATTTTACTATACCAATTTAGAAACCAGAATAGACACAGAGGGAATAACCATAAGGTTTTTCCCTTTTCAAAGAGTATATTATTACGTGCGTTGGGATGAAATAGAATCGGCTACGGTTCGCACCTATAAACCCATTAGAGAATATGGCGGTTGGGGACTAAGATATAGTTTCAAAAATGGTAAAGCTTATAATGTTTCGGGCTCGGTAGGACTTCAATTGGTTTTAAAAAGTGGAACTAAGTTTTTAATAGGCACTCAAAAAGAAGAAGAATTGCGTGCCTTTTTGGTTCAGCTTAAAAACCAACAAAACATAACTTGTATACAAAGCTAAGTAATGGCTGCTAAGGAGAAAAAACCATTTGCGTTACGACTCAATAAAGAGCTTATGGAAGCCGTTGAAAAATGGGCTGCTGATGAATTGCGCAGCACAAACGGTCAGATTGAATGGATGCTAACAAAAGTTTTAAAAGAATCAGGGCGATTAAAAAAAGATACGAAATCGTGATGAAAATGAGAAAAATAATTCTTAGATTTGAACATGATTGAAACATTTGAACAATTAAACCCTTTGCTAAAAACTTTTTGGCTTGTAGCTATCCCTTCTAGTTTAATCTTCCTTTTTCAAACTGTTCTTACCTTTATGGGTGCAGATTCAGGAGATGGAATTGAGGCAGATTTTGATGGAGACTTGGGCGAAACCGATGCTCCTTTTCAACTATTCTCTTTTCGTAATCTAATTAACTTTCTACTGGGATTTAGCTGGACGGGCATATCCTTTTATGGAAGTTTCGAAAATTCGTGGTTGCTAATTTTAATATCTATGGCTGTAGGTGTTGTGTTCGTGTATTTCTTTTTTGTAATTATTCAACAAGTACAAAAGTTAGCCGAGGATAATTCATTTAAATTAAGTGATACCATAGATAGAACAGCAGAAGTATATTTAAACATACCAGAAAATAAATCGGGTAAAGGAAAAGTGCTTGTTAGTGTAAAAGGTGCCTATCATGAACTGGATGCCATTTCAGAAAATCAAGCTTTCAAAACAGGAACCCTTGTAAAAATTGTAAGAATAGAAAATAATAATCTCTTAGTAGTAGAATCTCTTTAAATCCCAAAACATGTCATCTATCATAATAATTGTTGTTGCAGCCATAGTGCTGTTCTCTACCATTTCGGCCTTAGTATCCAGATATAAGCGCTGTCCCTCAGATAAAATTTTAGTAATATACGGAAGAACTGGTGGTAGTTCTGCAAAGTGTATTCATGGTGGCGGTGCCTTTATTTGGCCCGTTATTCAGGACTTTGCTTTCTTAGATTTAAAGCCTCTTTCCATCGAAGCTAATCTAACCAACGCACTAAGCAGACAAAATATTAGGGTTGATGTACCTTGTAGGTTTACCATCGCTATTTCTACAGAATCGGATAGCATGAACACTGCCGCTGAGAGGCTACTTGGTTTAAGCTATGAACAAATTCAGGAGTTAGCAAAAGACATTTTGTTTGGTCAGCTGCGTTTGGTTATTGCTACCATGACCATCGAAGAAATCAATTCGGATCGTGATAAATTCTTAGACAATATCTCTAAAAACGTAGATAGCGAGTTAAAGAAAATTGGTTTAAAACTCATCAACGTAAACGTTACCGATATCAAAGATGAATCGGGATACATTGAGGCACTTGGAAAAGAAGCTGCGGCTAAAGCTATCAACGAAGCTAAAATTAGCGTGGCAGAGCAAGAAAAAATTGGTGAAACAGGTAAGGCTTTAGCGGATAGAGAAAAAGATACCCAAATTGCAGAAACCCATCGCGATCGTGATGTAAAAATTGCCATCACTCAAAAAGATAAAGAGATTAGTATTGCCACTGCTGTAAAAGACGAAACCATTGGTAAAGCCGAAGCAGAAAGAGATACACGTGTAAAAACATCTGAAGCAAATGCTATTGCTATCAAAGGTGAAAACGAAGCACGCATTGCTATTGCCCAATCAGAAGCCAACAGAAGAGAGAAGGAAGCAGAAGCTTTACGTATTGCTTTGGCTTCAGAAAAAGTACAACAAGCTAAAGCTCTCGAAGAATCATACTTAGCAGAACAAAAAGCAGAATTAGCGCGTTCGGAAAGAGAACGCTCTACTCAAATTGCCAATATTGTTGTACCAGCAGAAATAGCTAAACAAAGAGCTATCATAGAAGCTCAAGCCGCTGCCGAAACTATCAGAGAAAATGCCAAAGGAGAAGCAGATGCTATCTATGCCAAAATGGAAGCAGAAGCTAAAGGTTTATTCGAAATTTTAACAAAACAAGCTGAAGGTTACAAAGAAGTAGTAGCCGCAGCAGGTGGAGATCCTAATAAAGCATTCCAATTATTGCTCATCGAGAAATTACCTGAATTGGTTAGAACCCAAGTAGAAGCCGTTAAGAATATTAAAATTGATAAAATTACCGTTTGGGATTCTGGCAACGGTAATCAGGAAAATGGTAACTCTTCAACCGCCAATTTCGTTTCTGGAATGATGAAAACTGTTCCTCCTTTGAATGATTTATTTAATATGGCCGGACTAAATCTTCCTTCATACCTAAAAGGCGCAGAAAACACAGAAAACAAGTCGGATCAGACCAAAGAAAATGAGTAATAATTAATTTAAAATATTATAAGAAAAGTGCTAGTATAAACAGTAATACTAGCACTTTTTTGTTTATTATAAAATCATTACAATGGATTGGCAGCAGCCTTGCCGGCAATAAAACCTGTAGTCCAAGCTGCTTGAAAATTGAAGCCTCCCGTGATGCCATCAATATCTAATACCTCACCTGCAAAATGCAAACCTTTGATACGTTTGCTCTCCATACTTTTAAAATCAATATCGTCTAAATGAACCCCACCACATGTTACAAACTCCTCCTTGAAAGTAGTTTTTCCTTTCACTTGATAGGTATCGTATAGCAAACAATTTATTATCTGATTTAACTGATCTTTACTAACATCTCCCCAATTTGACTGCTCATCTACACCCGCTTTTTGTAAGAGATAAGAATTTAAGCGCTTAGGTAAAGTAAATGGAAATAAATTGGATACTTGCTTACCCGGATTAGCCGCTTTTAAGTTAAATAATTCTTGACGAACAGCATCTTCTTTCTTGTTCTCTAACCAAGAAATTTGTACTTCGAATAAATAGTCGCGCTCGGCCAAAACCCTTGCCCCTAAAGAAGAAACCTTCAATACTGCTGGTCCGCTTAAACCCCAATGTGTTATCAAAATGGGACCGCAACATTCGAGTTTAGAATCTAATATTCTTACCCTAGCCGCTGGAACAGCAATACCTTGTAAAGCCAATAAGTCATCGTTCGGAATATTAAAAGTAAATAAACTTGGAACCGGAGACTCAATCCTATGCCCGAGTTCTTTTAACCAATTTAAGCCTTCCTCTTTCGGACTACCACCAGTGGCAATAATTACCCTATTACAAAATATTTTTTCATTAGAATCGAGAAGCAAATCAAATCCTCCATGAAAATTAGAACTTATCTTTTTAACCGATTTGCCCAACTCTAATTTAACCTTACTTTTTTTCAATTCTTTTTCTAGACAATCAATAATGGTCTGAGAATCGTCTGAAACAGGAAACATACGACCATCTTTCTCTGTTTTTAATTTTACCTTTCTGGTCTCAAACCACTCTACCGTATCTTTTGGGCTGA
>JAKRSG010000184.1 GCA_022402405.1 Bacteroidia bacterium
GTTCACAGAGCATTTAACAATTACTTTCCGCCAAACGGATTTGCTACATTAATGTATGAAGACGAATGGCCAAACCGTGCTGATTATGACTTAAACGACGTTGTTGTAGATTACCGTGCCAATACCATTACAAACGGTTTGAACCAAGTAGTAGAGATGAAATATACAATGGTAGCAAGATGCAGTGGAGCAGGTTTACACAATGGATTTGCATTTCAATTAGATGATGTACCAAGTAACAAGGTTACGAAAGTAACAGGAGCAAAAGCAAATGGAGCTAGTTGGTTGAGTATAGGTTCAAACGGCTTAGAAAACGGACAAGACTTTGCGAACGTTATTGTGTACGATGATATCTATAAAGTAATACCTTACCCTGGTTTAGGAAGTTTTGTAAACACATACATGAGCGCACCAAAAACACCTTATGATACAAGCAATATTGTAATCACCTTTATTGAAAACGGAGTTGCACCGAGCGGAGGAACGATAAGTATTAGCAGTCTGCCACACTCATCATTTAACCCATATATCATTATAGGTGACTCAGGAAGTTTTGATCAAATAAGAAGCAAGGAATTGCACTTGCCAAATAGAGTTCCAACCAATAAAATGGATTATACATGGTTTGGATTAAAAGATGATAATAGTATTCCTGGTCAGGGTAGATATTACAAAACACTAAATAACTTACCTTGGGGATTGCAGATATCAACTTCTATTCCATACATGCAAGAAAAACAAGATATCTCAACTGGTTACTTGAAGTTTTTAGAGTGGGCCACAAGTAATGGAACTGCTCAAACAAATTGGTATTTGGATTTAAGTGGTAATCGAGACAATTCGAAAATATATACCAAATAGAATTTTCTAAAAAAAATCGAAAAAGGGCCATTCAGAATTTCTGAATGGCCCTTTTTTTTTATTTTATTTGAATTGCGTGTAATTTTATGTGAGTACAATAATAATAATTCTGGTAAGCAGAGGTAGTTATCCACATTTATTTTATAAAATTAAAAATTGAGTAAAAAGGGAGATTTTAGACAAATTAACTCCATTACTTTTCTTGTAAATGTCTATTATTTAGTTAGTTTTGTACAACCTTTACTTAGTTTTACAATGAAAAAAATTATTTACAATGTCGCATTTTTATTGCGAATGGTTATTTTTAACTCTTTTTTGGATGTTTTTCCACATATTTTCTTTTCCCAGAAATTTAGAAGAATTTACTTTTTTGCTTTGTCCTCTATGTTTCAAATTGAGCCAAAACTGATTCAAATTGGTTCAAAATAGGACCAAAATTCAATTTTAAAATTTTATAAGTTATTGAAAATTAAAGCAAAGCCTTTTGGGCTTGTTTTTTGATTTGATGCATCAAATTATAATTATTATGGAAAATAATATACGTTTAATGGAAAATAGGGCTTCTAGGAATCTAAGTTCAATTCCGTTGTCAATGGTTTACAAGTTGGTTCAGGCAATTGTAATCATCGGTTTATTGTTGATGGTAAGTTCTAGTTCTGTTTTGGCTCAAACAGTTCCATCTAAGATACATCCAAGCGATACTGCAAATAGTCAAGAATTTAAAAATAACCAAGGAGGTAATAGGCTTCAAATTTTTCACAAACTTGAAAATTTGATAAAGCCAGCGAACACCTTTGATGGGCCAGCACCTGCCTACGACTATTATATTGGGGATTACAAAATTAGCAGTGAAGACTTGATTTTTTTGCTCGGAGAGCCTGATAATAAAATTGCCCCAACAGTATGGCAATATTATTTAAGTGCCGACCAAAGCTGTAGGGTTATTATTGGAATAGACGAGAATGGGATGGTTAGTTATTTGGCATATAAAGGTTGTTAAGGAGATTAGTTATGAAAAATTTAAAATACCTACATATATCTAAAGGAGTTGCCTTGTTATTAGGTTTTATTTTGAGTTTAGCTTTTGAGGCTTATTCTCAATATACCTTTACGAGTTCGGCCACAGCAAATGTTAGTTCGATTAATTCTGGGAGTCAGTTTACATACGTATTTAACTACTCTACTGCAGGGAATACTACAACAGGGATAAATGTAGTGGCAGAAACCACATTACCGGATAATTTGGTTCCATTTAATGAGTCTAATTTTAATAGTAATGTAATATTTCCTAGTAGTCAGATTACCTCAGTAACATATAACAGTTTAACAAAAAAGGTTACTGCAACGTTTATAAATCCACTACCAGCTGGTGTAACTGGACAATTTGAGCTAAAGTTGAAATACTTAAATGGCACTACACCTAATGGATATGCACCGGATTTATTTACAAAAATTACTTTTGATAATCCTGGTGGTCCGGTGTTTTCAGACACACTAAACATTATAGCAAATTCAAGTAATAAATTTACACTTTCAAAAATTAAAAATTCTGGAGGTGCCATAAATGATTTAAGTATTTTCAGGTTGAATATTAGCTCATCGGGATCGGGGTCTGCGGCGCTTAAATTATTTAATCCCATTTTGAGAGATACTTTACCCTTAGGAGTTGAATTTGTTGAAGCAACTAGCTTTTCAGGGTCTAATCCACCTACCTATGATCCATTAACAAGAATAGTTACTTGGACTTGGACGGCAGGAGAGTTTCAAACAAATTATAGTGGTACTGCTTATTTAAGCGTACGGTATTTACAACCAACCTATCAAATTGGTTTAAACGCATGTAACTCTGCAACGTTGAATGGCGATATCCCCGTTTTGCCATTTGGGAATCAAGCAAACAATGCTAAAACAGGCTCAGTTTGTTTTCCGATTGAGTCTCCGGATCCTGAGGTGATTTGTAATGGAGGAGGAATAACAGCCGCTACGGCAAATTGGATGGACAAACATGTTTTGCCTGGTACATCTGGTAATTCCTTTTCAAATGGTTGGGTAAATTCAGGAAATACAGAAATAGATAGTATTTCATTAACATATCAAATAGATAAATCGGTTGATGTTTCTGTTATTAGAATAGGTAGACTTGTTGATGGATTGGCCAGAACAGGAAGAGATACGGTTCAAATAAGATATAAAACGAATCTAAATCCTGCATACACATTTCAAGGAACACATATTATTACTGCTGATAAGAATGTAACCATAAGTTTGCCTTCAGGTGAATATTTAACAGAGGTTAATTTTGTTATTTACAGTAAACTTCCAATCGGAGGTAGTCAGAGTTTTACCTATCAAGGAACAACCAGAACCGCTGTTTTAGGAGCAAAAGATGGTTCACCTATTGTTGAAGGTATCACCTATTTACCTCTAAATGTTGGTGATGATGGAACAGTAATTTACAATACATCACAAGGTAAATATTATTACAATGGTATAGAAACTAACTACTCAAATTGTAGTGGCTTAGCAGAAATAATGATTCCAAGGCCTGTGTTTAATTCTCCTTCCAAAACGATAACCAATGGATCCAGTTTTAAAGCCAGTGATACCATTAATTACAGATTCAGTGTTCAATTGGGTGGTAATGTAATGGCTACGAATGTGGTAATTGTAGATACCTTAGATCCTAGATTAACCTATGTGCCAGGTTCATCCTCTATAACAATTGGTTTGTTTACCATTGTTCCTATTGTAAACGGCCAAACACTAGTTTGGAATTTAGGTAATTTACCTGCTAATGGAACCACATATACTATCAACTTCAAAGCTGTTATTGCACCTGGAACTCCAGCAGCAAGTATACCTAATAGCATAAAAATTTATGCTGATGACCCATCTATTTTCCCAAGAGGAACGGGAGATAATGAATCGAGTACAGTAGTTACGGCTATTGCACTAATTGCCTATAAAGGTCAGAATGGTTGTGATCCAGGGTTTGTATATTATCCCATAAATGCATCTACCAAAGAAGGTGATTTGATTAATTATAAAATTACTGTTAAAAATCAAGGGAATGTAGCTGCCAAAGATTTAACTCTTATTGATGTGTTTCCATTTATTGGTGATAATAGAGGGTCACAATGGTTTGCAAATTTAGTTGGTCCGGTTGAATTAGAAGATCCTAGTTCGGTTTTATACTATAATACTGTTCCAAATCCATGTTATGCAGATTTTACGCCAGCAGTAAATCCATCTGGTTGTTCGGCGCCTAACTGGTCGTTAACACCTCCAGTAAATATTACGAGTGTAACAGCCATTAAAATTGTTAGAACAACAAACTTACCAGCACTAGATAGTATAGTTTTTAATTGGCCAATGCGAGTTCCTGTTGGTACTCCAGCTAATTTGATTATGAATAATACTATATACTACCAGGTTAGTAGAGCCGATTTACCAGGCACCACCGGAAGATTATTACCTGCTGCTCCAAATCAAGTAGGCATGATTACTAATTGTGCTCCATTATTAGGTTCATTGGGAAATTATGTTTGGATCGACCTAAATAAAAATGGCTTGCAAGATGAGCCAACCAACCTTGGATTAAATGGTGTTAAGGTTTATTTATATGGAGCCGGACCTGATAATCAAATTGGAGGAGGAGATGATTTATTATTAGATTCAACCTTTACTGGAAATGATTTTACTGGGAATCCAGGATATTATAAATTCGTTGATCTTCCATCAGGGAATTATTACGTTAAATTTCAAACTCAGTACGAACAATTTTATTTAACTCCTACCCATAATCAGAATGCGCAATTGGATGGCAACAATGACGCGAATAACAACGGTATATCAGGTTTAGTTACTATTAATGCCTTAGGTTCTGGGGTTGATAAAGATAATCCAACTATTGACGCAGGATATTATCCAATAGGTTCTTTAGGGAATTATGTTTGGAGGGATTTAAATGCAAATGGCTTGCAAGACGAACCTTCTAATTTGGGTATAAATGGTAAAAAGGTTTATTTGTATAAAGATAATGGATCTGGCTTTGAAGTAATAGATTCTGCAGTTACAGCTAACGATGCTTTAGGTAATCCGGGTTATTATAATTTTATCATTGAATTAAGTGGAAATTACAGAGTAAAGTTTCCAACAGGTGGATTAACCACACAGAATAATGCTGCTGGAGTTAATGGTAATAGCGATGCCAATACCACTACAGGTTTTACCTCAACAATTGTAATGAATCTCATTGGAACTGGCGTAGCTGTTAATAACCCAACCATAGATGCCGGTTATGTTTGTAGCAATACAAGTAGTTTTAACGATGCTTATATTTGCTCTGGATCTAGTTATTTATTTAATGGTACAACTTATACTGCAGCAGGTAATTATTTTGCTATTTTGCCAAATGCAGAAGGTTGTGATAGTACAGCTAATTTAACATTACATGTGATTGATTATCCATCGTCTTTATTTATAGTAAACAACGGAAATCAATGCGTAAACAGTAACTCATATACTTTTACTGTTCAACACCCACAAGCACATGTACTATACAAAATAAATTATGGGAATGGCAATAAAGATAGTAGCTATTTAACATCATTTAATTATACTTATGCTATTAATGGTGGCTATACAGTTCAGTTACTTGCTCAAGATACCTTAGCAGGTTGTAGCACTCAATCGTCAATAACTACTAGTGTTTTACCACGACCAGTACCTAGTTTATGGCAAAATGATACAGCCAGATGTTTAGGTGGAAATGTATTTACTTTTCAGAATTTTAGCACTGTTCCTGGCGGAACCCTAGGTAATGTTACTTGGTATTTTGGTGATGGTACAGATACAACTGTGCTCGGTAATGCTCCTGTTTTTAGGCGTTATGAAACTGCTGGAACTTTCCAAATTGTAGCTAAAGTTAGCTCTACTGATAACTGCTTGGCATTTGATACTTTGCAGGTTAGAGTTCGTCCGGGACCTGTTGCTGCGTTTAGTCTGAACCAAAACGGATGTTGCGGCGATATTACTGTTACTAATAATTCTCAAAATGCAACAGTTTGCGAGTGGACATTTGCATCATTGAGTGGTAATTATCTTTTTACTTGTACTTATACAACCAATACCTTTAATGTAAATCTTACTCCGGGAACCTACAGGGTACGTTTAATTGCAAAAGGAGATGGCGATTGTGTAGATACTTCAGAAGTTTTATACACAGTATTATCCAAGCCAAGTGCAGTATTTGCTTATACCGTTAATGCCTGCGCTTCGCAAGTTCAATTTCACAGTTATTCATTTGGTTCGAACCAATACATCTGGGATTTTGGAGACCCATTATCAGGAGTGAATAATAGCAGCAGCATCCAAAATCCATCACATTTATTTTCTGGACCTGGTACTTATTTGGTTAAGTTAATTGTAGGAAATGGCAGTGGTTGTTTCGATACTATTAGTCGAGCTGTAATTATTGATCCAGGAACTGGAATTACTCCAACTGCTTCGTTTACACATTCCTTAGTGTCGGGTTCATGTACTCAAAAGGTTAAATTTACCAGTACTTCGAGTTTAGCAAGTTCAGTAATTTGGTTATTTCATGATGGCAGTATGGCCTCAGAAGCGGTAGTTAATAAAACTTATTCTACACCTGGTACCTATACTGTAAAATTGGTGGCCATAAGTTCTACACAGTGCGTAGATACTTTGTCTCAAACAATTGTCATATCAGGTAGTTCTAATGGTCCGGTTGCCTTGTTTAATGCTGATGAGCCTATACAATGTTTAGTTGGTAATAGTTATAATTTTAATAATACATCTACATATATAGGAGCTGGTTGGAATACAAACTATCAGTGGGATTTTGGTGATGGTACTTTTGATAATTCAAATACATTTGCCTTTAACAAAGTTTACACCTTACCAGGAACCTATACGGTTCGTTTAATAGCTATTGGGTCTAATGGATGCAGAGATACTGCCTACCAATTAATCCATGTAAAAGAATCAGCTGTTGCAGATTTTAGCACAGGTAATACTTGCGGAACGAAAATTCAAATCACTAATACTTCTATCAACAGTTTGGGGAATTATTGGAATATGGGTGATGGCGGAGCTTTGTGTCACGATTCAACTTCGTTTAGTCATACCTATAATACCCCAGGTTATTATACAGTAACCATGGTAAACGTGGCCGAAAATGGTTGTATTGATAGCATACAGAAAGGTATAATTGTAAACGATGGAGATTTGCCTGTACCTTCTTTTACTTATTCTGTAAATGCTTGTTCTAATGCTATTCAATTTAATAACACCTCAGAAAATGGAGGATCTTATATTTGGAATTTTGGAGATGGATCTCCAATAGATTCAACAACTGCACCTATTCACGGTTATGCTAGTTCAGGTACTTACAATGTTCAATTAACTGCGTATTTAGGGGCTGGCTGCTCTGCATCTATAACTCAAAGCATAACAGCTCCGCAATGGAGTGGAATTTATCCTCCAAAAGCCGATTATGGTTATTACGTGGAGCCATGTACCAATACAATTACTGCAACTGGAAACGCGATCGGAAATGTTAGCTCTCATAAATGGTTATGGGATGGTGTACTGATAGGTTGGGGGCCAAGTATCGTTGTTCCTAATCCAAGTGTTGGCGGACATACACTCTCTTATGTAGTTGGAAATGCTATTTGTTTTGATACCATTAGTAAATATTTCCACATACAAGAGAATCCAGTAGCTGGATTTGAGTTAAACTCTAATACATGTTCTAATACAATAATGGTAACTAATGCCTCTAAAAATGCAAATAGCTACTATTGGGATTTTGGTGTAAGCACATTAACCAACGATACTGCTGTTGGTGCAACTGCCATCTATACTTATGCTAATAATGGAACTTATACTATACGTTTAATTGCAAAAGATTTATATGGTTGTGCAGATACTGCCATGCAAAGTGTAATTATGACAAGAGAGTTTAATGCCAATATAGCTAATTTTACTTTTGATAATTCATTATGTAATTGTGAATGCCAAAACAAGGTAAAGTTTGAAAACCTTACTATGGGGTCAAATTTGATTTACTATTGGACTTTCGGAGACGGATCTTCATCAGTAAAGGCAAGTCCTACCAAAGGATTTGGTAGTGCTGGTATCTATCAAGTAACATTAGTCTCAATAGACTCTGTTGGGTGTATGTCGAGTTTAACCAAACCAGTTGAAGTGTTTAATGGAGTAAATGGACCAAGTGCATCATTTAACACAGATTATCAGGTTCAATGTTTAGATAATAATAATTTTAATTTTTACAACACTTCAACATACATGGGAAGCGGTTGGATTAATAAATATTACTGGTATTTTGGAGATGGTACTATGGATTCTAGCAACACATTTATATTTAACAAAAAATATACAAGTGCTGGAAATTACATTGTAACGTTGGTAGCAGTAGGGGCGGAAGGTTGTAGAGATACTATGAGTATGTTTATTCAGGTAAGGGATTTACCATGTACAGGTGTTTTAAAGTTTGTTAATTTACAGGATGGATCAAATTGGAATATAGATCCAAAACTAGGAGATGGTGGAATTTTAAATTCGGTTCAATCAAATGTAAAAACAGCTAACTTCACCATGTATCCGAATCCAAATTTAGGAAACTTTAGTTTACAATTAACAGAGGTATGGACTGAACCAATTACCCTTTCTATTTTGGATGTATTAGGTAAAGAAATATTCCAACAAACCTTTATTCCAATGGGTAAAAATAAAATAGATATAAATCTTGAGGGAATATCGGATGGAACCTACCTCATCAAACTAAGTAGTGAAAACTATCAATATCGTGATCAAAAATTTGTAGTTATCCGTTAATTCACCAACCGAAATGAAGACTGAAATAAAATCTGCATATTTAAACAACCCAGAGCTAGAAATAGCCTGGGTTGTTAAACAGCAATATCATTTGGTTCGAACCAAACTATGGAAATTCGTAAGCTTAAAAAAGAATTTGGTTCAGACCAAAAAGATTAAGCAAAATGAATTATTGGCAAAATCGGAGCAAAGAAGAGAGGAATTGTTGGAAGAAAATGAAGTATTGAGACAATATTATCTTGAAGGGATGAAGTTGTTTCAACAGGGGCCATACGCGCAAAAGTTGAAGAATAAAAAAGATGTTTTGGGGATATATCTCTAATTTAAAGATACTTCCGCCATAATAAAGCGCCTAAAAATTATTTTTAAGGCGCTTTTTTGTGTAAAAAAAAATACTGATTAAAATTATCTCTAAGGATAAGGATATAATATTTACCTTCGCAAATCAATTCTAACTCAATAATTGTTGATTTGCTATGTTAAAATGGTGGAAAATTGCCGGGGTATTATTGGTTTTATACGCTTTAATTGGAGGATTATTAATGCCGGTTCCTCAGCTACCCATATTAATGCAGAGTATCCGAAATTTATATTATCATGTTCCGATGTGGTTTGGAATGCAAACGTTACTAATTGCTTCTGCTATTTATGCGGCTAAAGGACTTAAAAGTAAAGATTTGATTCACGATATTTATTCTGAGGTATATGCTAAAGTTGCCTTGTTTTTTGGGTCGTTGGGACTTATTACAGGCATGATATGGGCAAAAAATACTTGGGGAGCTTATTGGACAAATGACCCTAAATTAAATAGTGCTGCCATTGGAATGTTAATGTATGCTGCCTATTTGGTTTTAAGAAGTTCTATTGAAGATGAAGAGAAAAAGGCTCGTATTTCGGCAGTTTACAATTTGTTTGCACTACCCGTTTTTATCGTTTTAATTTTCGTGTTACCAAGGTTAACCGCCTCTTTGCATCCCGGAAATGGAGGTAACCCTGGATTTAATTCTTACGATTTAGATAGTAGATTACGAATGGTGTTTTATCCGGCAGTATTAGGTTGGATATTCATTGGATTTTGGATAGCAGAATTGCAAATACGAATACAAAAAATTGAGTTTTTAAAGGATAAAGACAATTAATATGCGTTTTATTATAAATCAAATTCAGAGCAGTAATATGGCAGATGCTGCGAGTACAGATAAGTTTCAGGTGGTAGTGGCTGTAATAGCCGTTATATTTTTAGGCATTGTAGCTTACTTAATTTCGTTAGATTTTAAAATTAAAAAGCAGGAAAACAAATAACATGAAGAAATCTAGTATTATAGGATTAATAGTTATTGCATTAGCTATTGGAGCTATTATTAGCATGTATGGTGATGCCAGTACGTATGAAGGGTTTGAAATGGCCCGCAACAATCCTGGCAAAGAGTATCATGTGGTAGGTGTGTTAAATCGTGAAAAGGAAAAATATTACAATCCACAAGAAAACCCTAATTTTTTTAGTTTTTACCTGACAGATGAGTGGGGAAATGAAAGCAAAGTGGTTTACAAAAATCCGGAACCTGCTGATTTTGACAGATCAGAAAAAATAGTCATTGTTGGTAGTATGGAAGGCGACCATTTTGAGGCAAATAAAATATTATTAAAGTGCCCAAGTAAGTATACCGACGATCAGGTAAAAACGGCCGAAAATAATAGTTAGGCTCAAACCTAATGTATGGGTTTTGAGTTATTGCATTTAAACAAATAATTAATGAGTTCAGTTACATTTATTGGCGAACATTTATTCTGGGGAAATTTAGGTCATTCGGCCGTAGTAATCTCTTTTATAAGTTCTATTTTGGCTACCATAAGCTACTTTTTTGCAGAGCGTAATCCGCTTGATAAAAGCTGGGGAAATATCGCAAAATATTCTTTTCACTTGCACAGCCTGGCCGTAATTACTATTATTGGCACCTTATTCAAAATTATCTATAGTCATTATTTTGAGTATCATTATGCCTGGCAACATTCTAGCAGAGATTTACCTGTTCACTTTATGATTTCCTGCTTCTGGGAGGGTCAAGAGGGTAGCTTTCTTCTTTGGATTTTCTGGCAAATGGTAATAGGTCAAATATTGTTACGTACTTCAAAGTCGTGGCTAAATCCAGTGATGGCAGTATTAATGTTATCTCAAATAGCATTAACCTCTATGCTACTAGGTGTTAAAATTTTATCTTATAAAATGGGTAGTAGTCCGTTCGAACTTTTACGAAACGTAATGGTGGATGCACCTATTTTTAAACAAGCAGATTATTTAAGCAAAGTAAAAGACGGTAACGGTTTGAACCCACTTTTACAAAACTATTGGATGGTTATTCATCCACCAACATTATTTTTTGGTTTTGCCACTACCATTGTTCCTTTTGCTTATGCCATTGCTGCCTTGTGGCGCCGAGATTACAAAGAATGGTTGAAGCCAGCATTACCATGGGCATTGATAAGTGTAATGGTGTTAGGTGCCGGAATTATCATGGGTGGATTTTGGGCTTATGAGAGCTTGAGCTTCGGTGGATATTGGGCTTGGGATCCAGTAGAAAATGCCTCACTTGTACCTTGGCTAATTTTAATCGCAGGTGTTCATGTTATGATTTTGCATAAAGCTAGCGGCAATTCTTACATTGTGGCGGTTGTGCTAATTTTAGCTACTTTCTTATTAGTACTATACGCTACTTTCTTAACTCGTTCGGGTATATTAGGAAACTCATCGGTTCACTCATTTACCGATTTAGGTATGAGCGGTCAGCTGTTAGTCTTCTTATTGTTTTTTGTTTTCTTGGCCATTGGAATGATGATTTGGCGTTGGAAAGAGATGCCAAGATCAGCAAAAGATGAGGAGATTTACACACGCGAATTTTGGATGTTTATTGGAAGTTTGATAATGGTTATTTCTTCCTTTCAAATAACACTTACTACATCTATTCCAGTTTTCAATAAAGTGTTTGGGGCCAATATGGCTCCGCCAGCAGATGTTATTGGTCATTACAATAAATGGCAAATGCCAATGGCTATTTTAATTGGGGTTTTAACAGCAGTCGCTCAGCTTTTAAAATACAAAAAGAATAAGCCTGAAGCGGTAAAGAAAATAGGAATATTTGCTGCAATTTCTTTAGTACTCACGGTAGTTTTATTCTTTGCTTTCGAATTACGTAATTACGTTTACATCGGATTATTATTTGCAGGGGTGTTTGGTATTGTAGCCAATTTCATAACATTACTTCCTTTCTTAAGTGGCAAAATAAAATTAGCGGGTGCAAGCGTAGCTCATATTGGATTTGGAGTTTTGTTGCTAGGAGTTTTAGTGTCTTCTGCCAACAAGCAAGTTATTTCATTAAACACAACAGGAGAAGCTCTGAACCCAGAATTTGACAATAAAGAAAACGTAGAAAATATCTTTTTAGAGCGCGGTAAACCAAACCGAATGGGCGATTATATCATTACCTATGTGCGCGATTCTATGCATTGGGTAAATACTTATTACCAGGTAAACTACAAGAAAATAAATGCTCAAGGGGAGGTAGATTACGAGTTTAATTTATATCCAAACGGACAAATAAACCCTAAGTTTGGATTGGTAGCTAATCCAGATACCAAACATTATATGAGTCATGATGTGTTTACTTATGTTTCTTCTGTACCCTCACAAAAATCGGGTGCAAAGTTTGTAAACGAAAAAACTCATGAAGTAAAACCTGGAGATACCATCTATACCAATAATGGATATGCTATTTTACAGGGGATAAATTCAAACACAGATGCCTCCCAAGTGGATGTAAAGAATTTCCAGGTATTATTGGGTGCAGAGCTTAAAGTTTATACACTTGATAAGGTGTATGATGCTATGCCAATGTATGGTGTTCAAAACAACTCTGCCACTAGTTACGAAGCATTAGTTGATGAGGCTAAACTGAAGTTTAATTTTAAAGGAGTGAACCCTGAAAATAAGACAATAACTATCACTACTGCCGAGAAAGATACCAGTGGGGATTTTGTAATTATGAAAGCCATTATATTCCCTTGGATTAATTTAGTTTGGGCTGGTACCATTATCATGATTATTGGGTTTTTATTGAGTATTATTAAACGTATTTCCGACTTAACCACAGCCTAAAAATGGAGAACAGAAAGCTATATAAGCAGTTTCATCAAATTGCCGTTTTAGAAGGGTTTTCATTTATCCTTCTTATGTTTATTGCTATGCCAGTAAAATACATGTTAGGTAATCCTTTGTTGGTTAAATACGTAGGTTGGGCGCACGGATTACTATTTGTATTATACATGATTTGGTTGCTCAGAGCCAAAATAGAATTCGACTGGAGCTTCAAACATTCGGCTATCGCTGCAGTAGCAGCTTTGCTGCCATTTGGACCATTTTTGTTGAGGAAGTATATTCCGTAGGGGCTTTTAGTCTTTGGTCGTTAGTTTTTAGCAGCTAGTATTGGACTTTAGTTGTTTTTGGAGTTCAATTCTAAATGCTATGTTTTGATTTCTAGGTTTTATTTCTATATTCGTTTAAACAATTAAACTTATTACCTATGAAATCATTAAAAACTATCTCTTTTGTTTTATTCTTTTTTGTATGCTCGTTTGGAGCAAATGCGCAATCTCACTTAATTGGAAAATGGACTGGCAACTGCTTTTTTGAACGCAAAGAAAATGGAAATTTGTCTTTCTGTGGCACCTGCAAAACTAGCATTACAAATGATAAAAAAAGCCTCAATATTGAAGAATTAGAAATTGTAATAGATGAGAAGAATATTCAAATTTCATCACCAGGCAATACGGGTGTGGCAACTCCTTATGTATTCGATTCAAAAATCGAAACTCTCAGTTTTACCTTTGATAAAGTATCATATACTTACAATGTTCTGAGAGGAACGGATAGTGATTTGATTATTTTAAAAAGCAGTTGTGGGGTTTTGTTGTTGAGGAAGAAGGGGTAATCTAATTTTAGAGACACAAATTAATTGAAGAGACACACGGCCGTGTGTCTCTTTAATTAATTTGTTATAAGTTACCTCTGGTTTCTTGTTCGCGTTCTATGGCTTCGAATAATGCTTTAAAATTACCTTTACCAAAAGATTTAGCTCCTTTGCGTTGGATAATTTCATAAAACATAGTTGGTCTATCCTCTACTGGTTTGGTAAATAATTGTAATAAATATCCCTCATCATCGCGGTCTACCAAAATTCCTAATTCTTTTAGCGGCTCAATATCTTCTTCTATCGGACCAACACGGTCTAATAAATCATCGTAGTAGCTAGTTGGTACCTTTAAAAACTCAACGCCACGGCTCATCAAAGCTTTTACTGTGCTAACAATATCAGCTGTTGCAATGGCAATATGCTGTGTTCCTTCACCTTCGTAAAACTCAAGGTATTCTTCAACCTGAGATTTCTTTTTACCCTCAGCAGGTTCATTAATAGGGAACTTAACATAACCATTTCCGTTGCTCATAACCTTGCTCATAAGAGCAGAATATTCGGTTGAAATATCTTTATCATCAAAAGATAAAATGTTTTTGAAGCCCATTACATCTTCATAAAACTTTACCCACGGATTCATTTGGTTCCAACCCACGTTACCAACACAATGATCTACATAAAGCAAGCCAGTAGGTTCAGGATTATAGGTGCTTT
>JAKRSG010000185.1 GCA_022402405.1 Bacteroidia bacterium
TTATCTCGAGTTTTACATATCAGATTGTGGATAGGTTTTTTCACAGTCTGACGTTACTGGCAATAGTAATTGATATCGCTTCAACAAAAAAAACAGACAAAAAAGAAAAATATTTATGACCGAAATTATTCAGAAATATATTGAGACAATCGGAGCAAGTAATGTATTAGCAATTATCCTTTTTTTTATAAGCTTATTCGTTGCCTTTTATTTATACTATAAAACATTTTACAGACTGGTTTTTTCCACAGGACGAATTTGTAAAGAATGTGCTAATATTTCTGAATGGAATGGTAAAAATAAGGAATTCACTTCAAGAATTTTATTTTATAACAATGGACGTAAAACTATCTCAAAAAATGAAATAAAAAAACTTGAATTAAAATCAACAGGCAAAATAATCTCTGTAAAAAATATTAAGACCAATGATACTATTAAGACAAAAACAAATACAAAGAAGAGTGTTATCAACATTGATATCGAATATTTGGACTCGTCAGAGTTTTTTGTTTTAGAGGTAAATCATAACGGAAATTTAGAAGTAAATGGTCGAATTTCTGAAACTGGAAACCTATTACATACAGAGCCAAGATTTTGGGTAGCGTTGAATATTCTTTTTATGGTTCTTTTTTTTGTTATGATTTTTTATGAACTAATGAACACACCTGACAAAAATGACCCATTTACATTAGAATTTATAACGAACTTCTTTATCTTCTTTGGAATTTTCAGTGTATTAAGATTTATTCACTATATATTATTTATTCCAGATAGCATTTCTTCCAAGTATTTAGATACTAAAGATAAATTTGCAAAAGAATTTAAAAGCTGACAATGAAACACTTGACAGAAAGAGTTAAATACCTCCTGACAATGATGGTAACCCATAATTTTATCGTATTATTCAATAGACTTATGCCTATTTATCAAAAGGAGTTGGGATAAAGCGGATTTACTCATTATCTAAAATTTAAATTCAGTTGTATTTATCCTTTTTTATCTCGAGTTTTACATGTCAATTTTGGATAAATCTATTCACAGTTTGCTAAAAGAAGCAGGACAAATAACGAAATACGATGAACAAAATAATCTCAATTTGTATCACAATTATTTTTCTTTGTGCAGGAAAAACAGATGCTTTTAGTCAGAATAAAATTTACGAGTCACAAAAAGACGGTTTTAAAATAAAGTATCCTGCAAACCTCACAATAAAGAGTGGCGCAAATAAAGAAACGATTTTTAAAGCTGTGAAAAAAAATGAGAATAATTTTGTTGTCTTTACTGTAAACACTAGTGAGCTTGATACAAAAACTGCAAAATTAAATGAAGAAAATTTCAAGGAAATGTTAAATGCACTCGAAAAGGCTTATAAGATAAAAACATCAAAACATAAATTTCAAAGACGGGGTAAGATACGAATATTATCATTTGAAAACTTGGATCCATGGGGTAATCTAAATATAACGTATTTTTACATTTATCCAAATTCGTTGTTTACTGTAGTATTTAACTGTGATTTAAAATATTTTAATCAGCACGAAAACGAAATTTTTGAAAGTTTAAACTCTTTTCAGAGTTATTAACAATCAAAACTGATTTTAATATGAAGTAATCAAAAGATTGGGACCAACCAAGAAAAAGGTTGATGTTATAATAAATGAATGATTTTTTTTAGTGTTTATTGATGAAATTGGTAATTTTGAAATTAGTTTAAGTTTTAGTTGATTTTAAGTATTATTTACATGAAAAAGGTATTATCAGTGTGTGTTTTTTTATTGGGTGCATTTTTAGGTGCTGGAACGAGAACTAATTTTTATGGAGACATTTCAATTTTCGTAACTATAATAATTATTGCAATTTCATTTGCTATTATGAGATTTGCAATTGAACTTTGGAAGTCATAACATTGTGGCATGAGCCTTATCCGGCCTTGCTTTGTGTACAATATGAAAATGGCGACATAGTGAACATGTTAGGGCCCTATTGTTACAGATTACGAACGGATATAGAGAAAATAGAATATCATTCTTATGTTTTAGAAATTTACCCTAACCCATTTTATCAATCTGTAAATGTTAATTCCAATCAAAATATTATTTCCTATAAAATTGAAAATTCAAAAGGGCAGTTAATTAAGCAGGAAAATGTTGGCGAGAATAAATTTCAGATTGATCTTTCTGGAAACTCAAACGATATTTATTTTGTTACATTTTTTACATCTAGTGGATTCGAAATTCGTAAACTAATAAAAAACGGCTTGTAACAGCTAGAGGATTGTCTTAAGTAGGTTTTGATCTTCATCTTAAAACCATCATACTCATTTCTACTAAGTATCTATTATATTTAAACTAAGAATGCTTTCAAGTTAAGGCCTTTAGTATTTTATAAATCCATAGGCAACGACACCGTAAACGAAGTACCCTTATCCAATGTGCTTTTACCAGAGAAGGTACCATTAAGGGCGGCGGTAAATTCTTTGCATAACACTAGTCCGAGGCCTGTGCCCAGTTCTCCTTGTGTGCCCGGTTTACTTGCCACACCCGTATTGCTTTGCAACAATTCTGTTAACGATTTTTCGTCTATACCCTTTCCTTGATCTACAACAGAAATATCTATTTTATTTATATCTTTATTAGGTGTTAAAACAAGATCAATAGACGAATTAGGTTCAGAAAATTTGATGGCGTTAGTTAATAAGTTTCTAACAATAACAGTAAGCAAAGCTGGGTCTGTTTGAACCCATATTTGTTCTGAATGGATAAAGTTGAGTGATATATTTTTTTTAGAGAGCTGCGGTTTTATTTGTTTAGTAATTTCTTGACAAAGGTCTTCCAAATCGATTTTAGAGAACTTGGGTACAATACCATTTTCCATTCCAGATTTGGCCCAGATGAGGAGATTATCTAACATAGCATTTAGGCTATTTAAATTATCTCCAATACGCTTACTATATTCTATTAATTCTTTTTCAGAAATTTCTTTTTCGCTATACAATTCTATGAGACTGTTTAAGGTTCCTATAGGACCCCTAATATCGTGAGCAACTACAGAGAACAGTTTACTTTTTTGCTGATTAAGGTTTTCTAGTTTTTTGCTTTGTTTTTTAATTTTGGCATTTTTCTCAGATAAGGCGCTATTATACCGTCTTTGCAAAAAAGCCAATATAATGGCTAGAATCATAAGAATGGTAATAGCACCCGCTATAATAGTATTTCTTTTACGCTCTTCTTTTAGAGAAACAATTTTGCTAAAACTATCTTCAATTACATATCTATCTGAGAGTATTTCTTTGCTTTTTTCTTTTCTTAAAGCAGCATATAAACTATCTAGATAGAATAATGCAGCTGTATTTTGGCCACTAACTAAACCCAGCTTGATAGCTCTAAGCCTCAGACCGCTTTTAAAAATATTAATTTCTTCATTATAGGTTGGTTCAACCCGTTTAATTAAGAGAGCGGCTGTATCGTAAATTTGATTGGCTTTAGAATACTTTTGATTGAGAATATGCAAATCTACCAAACTTAACAGCGCATTAATGGCGCTACCAGTTTGCCCGGTTTTGATAGATTGTTGGTAATCTTGTAATAATAATTCCTCTGCAGATTCTGTATTTCCATTACTAATTTGGAACGCTGCTAAGTTGCCAGAAATAATACCCTGCCAATCTACCCTTTGGGTTAATTGAGCTCTAAGTAGACCCAAATTAAAATAGAATTTGGCCGAATCTAATACGTTATTTTCTCTAAAACCTATGGCCAAAGCATTAGCGTTTTGTATAGAGATGTCTTTAGCTTTAGTTTCTAGGTTTGTGAATCCAATTTGATTGATAATACCTTCAGCCATTCGATATCTTTGTGTAGCAGAATCTTGATTACTATTAAAATTAAAAAAGTTTCCTAAGCCAACTTGATATTCTAATAAGCCAGTAAATTTTCCTTTTTTAATTAATTTTTCTTGAACAGAATTATCGAATTTAACAAAATTCTGGTAGTCTTTGCACATTAAATACAGAGATGCTTGAGCCAAATCTATTGAATAAGAGTACTTTTCAAATTCGGGTCTGATGATAATGACTTCCCGTAAAAACTTAAGATAAGCTCGCGCATCTTCCAGGGGTAACAAAGACCTAAAAATGGTATAATTAAAATCATAAATGAGCGAGTTAAATTTTTCTTCAGGGCAATTTTTTTTGAACGCCATGTTTCCTATGCTATCTAGGTGTAATAATTTAGTTCCAGGATAAACAATGTTATTACCTTTAGCTTGGAAACCTACCAACAACACAAAAACGAACAGATATATAAGATTTTTCAAAATGATAAATGGATTCTTGGCGGCAAAATAAAACGAAAAGCTATTAAAATGTAATATATTCATTTAAATAAAGAATTCTATTGTTGGTTGTAAATAGGTATTAAACGCATAATGTATAACAGCAATAGTGCGTAATATTTTCAGAAAAAATAAAAAAAGTTGGATTGTTAAGAAATTTATTCCTTAATTTGGTTATTGTAAATTTTACCATAATTAAAAAATCGAGATAAAATCAAGATAATTAACCGGTAAAAAGAACTTGCATTGATTCAAAAAATCTATGTTTATAAACAAACTAATTAATACAAAATGAGAAAAATTCTACTTCAAGGTCTTTTATTTCTTGTTCCATTTATGTCATTTGCTCAAGGTGAGAAGGTGCAAGTTATTAAATCCGAAAACGGATTTAAATTATCAGTTAATGGAAAAGAAACCTTCATTAACGGGATGAACTGGGATTACTTTCCGGTGGGTACCAACTACAATTACAGTTTATGGAATCAATCGGATGATGTAATAACGGCGGCATTAGATAATGAGATGTCGTTATTAAAAAACATGGGTGTAAATGTAATAAGGCAATATACCGGAGTGCCTGCCAGATGGATTAAATACATTTACGAGAACTACGGCATTTATACTATGCTAAACCATTCTTTTGGAAGATATGGTTTAACGGTAAAAGGTAAATGGGAAGCTATAACAGATTATTCTAGTCCATTGGTGCGAGAGATATTGCTCAGCGAAACCAAGGAGATGGTATCACAATACAAAGAAACTCCGGGTCTTTTGTTATTTTTATTAGGTAATGAAAACAACTACGGACTATTTTGGAGAGGAGCCGAAACCGAAAACATTCCCTTTGCCGACCGTGCCTCTACCAAAGATGCTTTTCACTTGTATAGGTTGTTTAATGAAGCAGCCAAAGAGTTAAAGCAGATAGATCAAAATCACCCGATAGCTATTTGTAATGGAGATTTGCTATTTTCAGATATCATTGCCAAAGAGTGCAAGGATGTAGATATTTTGGGTATAAATGTATATCGCGGTGCTACCTTTACCGATTTATACGACAGGGTAAAAAAGGAGTTGAATATGCCTGTAGTATTAACCGAATTTGGAGCAGACGCATACAATACAGTTGCCAACCAAGAAGACCAAGAGTATCAAGCTAAAGTTTTAGTAAGTAATTGGAAAGGTATTTATGAGAACGCTGTTGGCATGGGTGGCAACGATAATAGCTTAGGAGGGTTTACTTTTCAGTTTAGCGATGGATGGTGGAAAACCGGACAAACATTAAACCTAGACATTCACGATGCAACTGCATCTTGGTCGAACGGTGGATATAAAAACGATTTTGTGAATGGCGAAAACAACATGAACGAAGAGTGGTTTGGTATTTGCGCCAAGGGTCAAACCAACGAAAGAGGCAATTACGATTTATATCCAAGAGCCGCTTATTATGCCTTGCAACATGTTCATAGGTTTAATCCTTACACAGGGAATATAGCCTTAATGAATACTTTTTTTGGAGGTATATCTCATTCTGATTTTGCCTTAAAAGCCAGAGGAGATAAGGCGGTATTAGAATCAAAAGACAAGGGTAAATTATACCTAAGCAATTTACAAGCAAATTTTGCCACCTATCAAACAGGGGGTAGTTTAATTTCTACTCCAGTGGCATCTAATCCTGCTACTGCCACTGGCTATCCCAATGCACAAGGGTTTGATCATATGCAATCTTTTAATATAGGAGTAACTGCTACTCCGGCACCTAATATGAGAGCCAATGTTCAGTTTAATTTATTAGGCCATGTTGCTACCAATCCAATAGATGAAATATTTTATGAAAACAGAGGCAGACCTATTACTGTAAGCTCACCTAACGGACCTATTCAAATTTCGGATAATAACAGATTACAACTTTATAGAGCTAGTTATACATGGGATGCTAGGGAGTTTAAGTTAACCGGCTTTTATAGAACCGGCCATTACCATTGGGGATATGAAGGCGACTTTTTTGGGTTATATCCAGAGGCAAATTATGGTCCTAACATAGATATATACAATGGTAATGCACCATTTGGATTTGAGTTAGAGGCCAAAAAACAACTCAAAGGATTAAAAGTAGCCTTTGGTCCGGAATTATGGTGGGGGGCTAACCCAGCTGTTTTAGTTAAGTACAGCAAAAAAGTAGTAGGCTTAGACTTTACGGGTATATTCCATGAAGACATTGTACAAAGAACTAATTTACAAAGTTCGTTTGCTGTACCTGTTCCAAAAACAAGAAGATTAACTTTTGTGCTTGCCAAAAAAATGGAGAAACTCACCTTTGATGTAGGAGGTATATGGGGCGGTCAGCCATTAGTGGGAAGAAACTTCCAGATAATAGAGAACAATACTGTATATGAAGATAAGATTCAGACCAGCGATAACTTTGGTGGTAAAATTAAGCTTACCTATTCTATTGGTGCTATAAGATGGTACGGACTTGCCTCATACATGGGATTAGTGGCAAACGGAGGAGTGGATCAAACCAAAACCTTTACAGGTTGGGTGTTAAAAGATATAGGAAGCGGGAATATGTATAATGCCCTTACAGGTATAACTTATAATATTGGTAAGTTTCAAATAGCACCTAACTTTTTATATCAAAAACCATTGGCTGGCCCAATAGGACCAAACTTTGCAGCACCAGCAAGGCCACGAAATATTTTGGACGATCCATTTTCTGTGAGAGGTAACAGAGAAACTGTTGGAGGCGAGTTATTACTTACGTTTGACCCAACGCCAGCCACTTGGATGTATGAGTGGGATAACGATAGAATGGAAGATGCTAAGTTTGCTATGAGCGCTGGATTTGTTTACCGTCATTTACCTACAGTACAAGATGCAGCCATTGGTATATTGGGTAATGGAAGAACTACTTTTGTTTTCCCTGGTTCTGCACCAGCACAAGATTTATGGGAAGTAAATACCCGCTTAGTTTCAAAAATGAGTCCGCACTTTGGCATCATTGGTAATATTTATTTTGGTAACGGTCAGGCCAACGGAAGCGATGCTAGAACCATACACAGATATGGAGCTGATATAAGAACCATTTACAAAAAGATGAAATTAATGACCATCGTTAGAATTGATGATTGGGGTCCGTTCGACTACCACCGAGATTTTAACCAAACCTTTCCATTGCAGTTAATAGGAGATTGGTCTATAGAGATTGGAAAGCCAGATTGGTTTTTGATGCCTGGCACTAAGTTAGGAGTAAGAGGAACTTTCCGTACCTTAGATAGATACTCTAACAGGTATGCGCCAGCATATATGTTAAACTCAAGTGGCATAAGAGTTCCTGATCCAAATGTTATGGGATTTCCAAATGGCAACGAATGGGAGTTACGTATTTACACTCAAATAAATATTAATAATTAACAGAATTCAGCACTATTTAATATATAAAACGATGAAGAATTTAACAAAAAAGCCCTTTCAATTAAGTTTGTTAGCGTTTGTACTAATTTTAGCATTAGGCTGCGAACGAAAAATATCTGAAGATGCTGTTTTACCTACATTTTCAACTAATGGAGAAATATTTACCGATAACTTTATAGGTTTAGGTTCAAACTTTTATTTTCCATTTGCAGATGCTAAACCAGACGTATTTTCAGTAGATATGAAAGAGGGTTATAACAGTGATGCATCTATAAGAATTGATGTGCCAAATAATACAGATCCAACAGGTACTTATGCAGGCGCTATTTTTAGAGTAGATGGTGCCGGTAGAAACTTAAGCGGTTTTGATGCACTTACCTTTTACGTAAAGGCATCTACAGGAACCGTATTGGGAGATGTGGGTTTCGGTATAGATTACTTGGGCGACAAATACCAAGTAACGGTTCAAAATACTAATGTAGGAACCAATTGGACAAAAGTAATTGTACCTATTCCAGACCCTACAAAATTAGTGAACGAAAGAGGTGTTTTTTGGTTTGCCGCAGGCACACAAGCAACCAATGGTTTGGGATATACCTTGTGGTTTGACGATATACGATTCGAAAAATTGGGTACAGTTGGTAAACCTACTTCGAGCATTTTAAACGGACAAACAACTTCGGTAAAATCATTTATTGGTTCAACCATAAATGTAACAGGGTTAAGCCATGTATATAATCTGGTAACAGGCAGAGATGTAAGAGTAATTTCATCGGCAGCTTATTATAATTTTACCAGCTCTAACCCAACAGTAGCAACTGTTAACGACAGAGGCGTAGTGAGTGCTTTGGCCATAGGTACTGCAGAGATAACAGCTAATATAAACGGTGTTTCAACCAAAGGAAAACTTATTTTAGAGTGTAAAGGAGATTTGGTAGGTTCGCCTATACCAACTAGACCTGCATCTGATGTAAAATCTATATTTAGTGATGCCTATACAGATGCTACCATTAGTAATTTTACACCAGGATTTGGAGGTTCTACTACTATTACAGAAATACTAACTACAAGCACAGGTAAAGTAGCTCAATATAGTAACAATAATTACACAGGTATTATGTTTACAGAAAATCCGGTAGACGCAACTATGCTTGGGTTTTTACATATTGATGCCTATGTAGAAAATGCTGCCACTTCTATTGGTATTCAGATAAGAGATATAGGTTCAAACAAAACTATTGAAACAGACGTGAATACTGGGAACCCAATGGGCGATGATAGAGATGTGCGTACTACTTTATCTGGTTTTCAAACGGGAGTTTGGAAATCATTTGACATACCTCTTAATGGCGGCATTTTAAACCAGAAAGGTAACATTGGAGCCCTTATTATTACTGGTGGTCCAAATTTTATATTAGACAATATTTATTTCTATAAATAGTAATCAGCTAAACAAGATTAATAATTAAGTCAATGAAAAATTTAAATAAAATAATGTTAACTGCTGCTATAGCAGTATTTATGGCAAGTTGTGAGGTTGAACCTATACAAAAATTACCCGAAAGAAATTTTGAATTAGTATGGAGTGATGAGTTTGAAGGAGATTCTGCAGCTTTACCAAGTGCCGAAAAATGGGCATATGATTTAGGAACGGGACAAAATGGTTGGGGAAATAATGAACTTCAATCGTATACCAAAAGTCCTAATAATGTATCCTTAGATGGTAAAGGTAATTTGGTGATAACAGCCTTAAAGAATACCAATGGAAGTTATACTTCGGCGCGTATTAAAACTCTAGGTTTGTTTGCGCATAAATTTGGTAAAGTAGAAGCGCGTATTAAAACACCAACTGGTTCTGGTATTTGGCCGGCATTTTGGATGTTGGGAGAAAATTTTCCGGATGTGGGTTGGCCTCAATGTGGTGAAATAGATATTATGGAACAGAAAGGGAAGTTCTCAAATATTACTTATGGTTCTATTCATGGTCCGGGTTATTCTGGAGGCCAAGCTATAACCACGCCTTTTACCTTACAAAACGATAGATTCGATAACAATTTTCATATTTATGCGGTTGAATGGAACGAAAGTAAAATAGACTTCTTTGTAGATAATTTTCTCTATAGAAGAATTACTCCTTCAGAAGTGCCAGGAGAATGGGTATTTAATCAGCCGTTTTTTATTATAATGAATATTGCCGTGGGAGGAAGCTTTGTTGGGCCGCCAAATGAGTTTACGCCATTTCCGGGGTCTATGACGGTTGATTACGTGAGAGCATATAAAGAAAAATAAAGGCATACATAAAGGATGTACTTATTTAAGTATTATCTATTTTATTAAATCAATTAGTAAGAAAAAAAATCAGGAACAGAAAATAATAATGTCAGTACAAAAACAAATTGAGGATGAATCTTTAGCAGCTATAAAAAGATTAAAAGTAGAAGGCGAAAACTTTTTTTGTATTTCCAATCAGGATAAAATTCGTCCGTTTTTTATGAGTATCGTTAGCGACTCCAACCATTGGATGTTTATATCGAGTAATGGTGGATTATCTGCTGGAAGAAAAAGTGCGGAGTACTCTTTATTTCCATATTATACCGCAGATAAAATTACGGAGTCGTATGATACTACTGGTTCTAAGTCGATTTTCCAGATTGTTCTTAACAATCAAAAACATATATGGGAGCCTTTTTCTGAACGCTATAGCACTTTGTATCGCACCACACGAAATCTGTACAAAAATGCCATTGGAAATAAGATTATTTTTGAGGAGATAAATCACAACTTTGATTTAACTTTTAGGTACGAATGGAATTCGAGCAATCTGTATGGATTTGTTCGTAAGTCTATGCTAATTAACAATGGCCAACAAGACTTAACTATTCATTTATTAGATGGCATACAAAACATCATGCCAGATGGCGTTAGCAGCGATTTACAAAATTCTACCAGCAACTTAGTTGATGCCTACAAGCGTAATGAGTTAGACCTTGCTTCCGGACTTGGTATTTTTGCTCTAAGTGCCATTATTGTAGATAAGGCTGAACCAAGTGAAGCTTTGAAGGCCAACATAGCTTGGAGTGTAGGATTAGACAACCCTAAGTATTTAATATCATCTCTTCAATTGGATGAATTTAGAAAAGGGAATTCTGTACAACAAGAGTTGGATGTAAAAGCAGAACGAGGTGCTTATTTTGTTCATGCAGAAATTAATGTATTGGCAGGTTCGTCTAAGCAATGGATGCTTGCGGCAGATGTGAATCAAAGTCAGGCCGACGTAGTTAGAATAATTCATGAAATCAAATCAAACAAACACTTAGCACAACAGATAAAAGACGATATAGAGCTTGGTTCAAAACGATTGATGGAATTAAATGCTTCTTCTGATGGGGTTCAATTATCTAATGATGTGTATAGAGATACCAGGCATTTTGCTAATACACTTTTCAATATTATGCGAGGTGGAATTTTTGATTTTAACTACCAAATTGAGAAGTGGGATTTGCTAAAATCAATTAAGAATTCGAACAAAGAGGTTTACGAAAAGCAGGCAAATATCTTAGAAAGTTTAGATGATACATTTACGGTATTTGACTTAGAGAAAATATATAATAAAACAGAGGATAATGACTTTAGAAGACTCTGCACAGAATATCTTCCTTTAAAATTTAGTCGCCGACATGGAGATCCAAGTAGGCCATGGAATAAATTTTCTATCAATACACGCAGTGCAGTAGATCATTCTAAGATATTGGATTACGAAGGAAATTGGAGAGATATTTTTCAGAATTGGGAGGCCTTGTCTATTTCGTTTCCATTCTTTACTCGCAGCATGATTCACAAGTTTTTAAATGCAAGTACATTTGAAGGCTATAACCCATATCGTTTAACTAAAAGTGGTTTTGATTGGGAAACTGTGGAGCCAGATAATCCTTGGTCGTACATAGGTTATTGGGGAGATCATCAGATAATTTATCTTCTCAAACTATTAGAGATTAATGAGAAATATTTTCCGGGTCAGTTGAGTAGCCAATTTAGTCACGACCAGTTTGTATATGCTAATGTTCCTTATAAAATAAAGAACTACCAAGATATTGTAAAGAATGCAAAAGACACTATTGAGTTTGACGAGAAACTTGATGCTAAGATAAGAAAGAACAGAGAAGTGTTGGGTTCTGATGCAACCCTTTTGTTGGATCAAAACGAAAAAATATATAAGGTAAATTTCATTGAAAAGGTATTAGCTAGTGTATTAGCCAAGCTATCTAATTTTATACCTGGTGGTGGCATTTGGATGAACACACAAAGGCCAGAGTGGAACGATGCCAATAATGCCTTGGTTGGGAATGGTGTATCGGTAGTTACACTTTGTTATTTGAGAAGGTTTTTGGTGTTTTTTGATAAGCTAATTGAGCAGGCTAAAGAAGAAAGAATTGAGCTATCGAATGAGTTGATTATTTTCTTTAAAAAGATACATAGCACCTTAGAAGAAAACGCACATTTGTTGAATGACGGCATAAACGACGAGCAACGAAAAGCCATATTAGATAGTTTAGGAGAGGCTGGTAGTGAATATAGAAAGCATATTTACAAACATGCTTTTTGGGGCGAAAAGAGAACGATTTCGTATCGTAGATTAAAAGCGTTTGTTAAATTAAGCATAGCGTTTACCGAACATACTATTAGTGCCAATAAGCGCGATGATAATATGTACCATGCGTATAACTTAATGAGCTTCGAAAACTCGAAAGAAGTATCGATTTCGTACCTAAGTGAGATGCTAGAAGGACAAGTAGCTGTGCTGAGTTCGGGTTATTTAGAACCTAAAGATGCATTGAAGCTTTTGGATAGTATGAAGAACAGCGCGCTTTTCCGTCCAGACCAATACAGTTATTTATTATATCCAAACAAAAAGCTACCTAAGTTTTTAGAGAAAAACAATATTCCGAGCACCTCGATAGAACAATCAAGTTTGTTAAAAATGATGCTCGCTGATGGCGATAAAACCTTGGTAGAACAAGATATAAATGGGGATTATCACTTTAACGGTAACTTTAAAAATGCATCTGATTTAAATGATGCCATAAGCCAATTGGATACTCATAAATATGGCAAGCTTATTAAGAATGAGCGACAAGCCTTATTAGATATTTTTGAAGCTGTTTTTGACCATAAATCGTTTACCGGAAGGTCTGGTACCTTTTATGGGTATGAAGGACTAGGTTCTATTTATTGGCATATGGTTTCTAAGTTACAATTAGCGGTTCAAGAAGTGTGTTTACAAGCCATTAGCACTGGTGAATCTGCAGAAGTAATTGGCAAATTATTAGAGCATTATTACGAGATTAATGCAGGTATTGGCGTACATAAATCGCCATCGCTTTATGGGGCATTCCCAACAGACCCATACTCGCATACACCAGCTAATAAAGGCGCGCAACAACCTGGCATGACTGGTCAAGTGAAAGAAGACATACTCAGTAGATTTGGAGAACTCGGTGTTTTTGTGGCAGATGGTTGCTTGTATTTTAATCCGTGTTTATTGCGCAAAGACGAGTTTACAACACAAGAGCGCATGTTTAATTATGTTACCATAAACAAAGAACATAAATCTTTTGCACCACCTATTGGTTCTATCTGTTTTACATATTGTCAGATACCTATGATGTATCAATTATCCGATCAAAATCTATTAGAAATAGAAAGGCAGGATGGCACTGTAATTAAACAGTCGACACTTTTATTGGATAAAGAAACTAGCACAAGTATATTCAGCAGAACGGGTGAGATAGCAAAGATTACCATTTATATTAATAAGACTATCTTAAAATAATAACATGTTTCAGCCTCGTTTAAAATACTTCTTGTTGGCATTAGGATTAATAGTAATTATTCTAAGCTCATGCAGTTTTTCGAACGAGGCTGAAAATGAAAATAAACAGATTTTTAACAAAACAGCTGCACAAATTTTAGGTGATACAAACTACCAAGCAATTTGTTATGGCGGCTATAGAACCAACACGCGAGATTCGCTGCCAACGCTTGCACAAATAAAAGATGATTTAAAATTATTAGATGCCATAGGCATTAAAATACTGCGCACTTACAACACCAAATATACAGAGATTGATAGTCTATTAGAAGCCATCAGAGCTTTAAAAGCAGAGCGTTCAAGCTTTGAAATGTACGTAATGTTAGGAGCTTGGATAGATTGCGAAAATGCTTGGTCATTGGCTGAACCAAAACACGATAAAGAAAATTTGGAAGCCAATACCGCCGAGATAAATAGAGCCATTCAATTGGCCAATCAGTACCCAGATATTGTAAAAATAATTTCGGTTGGAAACGAAGCTATGGTTAAGTGGGCAACCAGTTATTATGTTACACCAGACATAATAGTAAAATGGGTAAATCACCTTCAGAAACTAAAAGCAGAAGGTGGCCTTCCAAAAGATGTTTGGATTACCTCATCAGATAATTTTGCCTCTTGGGGTGGTGGCGATTCTACATATCATACCAAAGATTTAGAGCAATTATACAATGCCGTAGATTACGTTTCCATTCATACTTACCCTATGCACGATACCCATTATAATCCTGTTTTTTGGCGGCTTGAACCAAAAGAGAGAAGTTATTCCATTGAAGTTCAACTCGATAGCCTGATGCACCGCGCTATAAACTATGCAAAAAACCAGTATTTGGGTGTTTACCAATACATGAAATCGAT
>JAKRSG010000186.1 GCA_022402405.1 Bacteroidia bacterium
CTTGTCCAATTGATACCAGAATTATAAGATTTATGCATGGTTCCGCCATTGCTTGTGCCACTGCTCATGGTTACATACATGGTGCCATTTTTCATTACTTCTAAGTCGTAAGCAATATTTCCACCTGCACTAGCTATGCCTGAACCAAGCACTTTTGTAAACGTATTTCCTCCATTGGAAGAGCGGTACAAACCCGTTTTGGTTAATACTAAAACGGTATCTCCATTGCCAATAGAAACAATCTTTTGGCAGTAATAAAAATTAGAATTATTTGTGCTACTCAGTTGCGCCCAAGTATTTCCTCCGTTGCTGCTTTTCCATACCCCTAAACCTCTAACGGCATCTAGGTTGTTGTTGCCTTCACCTGTACAGAAATACATGATTTGCCCATTGTTTGGAGCTTGATCTATATGAGTGATTGCAAGGTTTTGAAAGAAATCATCAAAGGGTGTCCAATTAGGATTAGGCTGAGTTATATCGGTGGTTTTCCATAAGCCTCCCGCTACGGCACCTGCCCATATTGTTTTTCTGCTTGGGTCGTTTTTATCTACCAATAAAGTTCTGGTTCTTCCTCCGCAGTTATTCGGACCACGTTCTACCCAATTAACGCCAGGTATGGCGGCTTTGCCTAATCCAGTTTGTTGCTGAAATAAACTTTGTTGGTATTGCCAAGCCTTTAATAAACGCTCCTTCGGAACTTCATTTAAGAGAGGGTCTTTTGTTAACTCAAATTCTTGTTCCCAAGCCAAATCCATGCGGTCTTTCCTGGGAACTTTGCTTTTGTTTACAAAAGCAACACCATGTTTATTAAAATCTATAATTTCTATTTGTGAGTAGGCTATTATAAAAAAGCATAAACTCAGCAATAACGCAGCAGAGGTAAAATAATTAGTATATTTTTTCATCAATATTTTCGTGTATTTAGCATCCAAATATATTCATTTTCACATATATATTGGTTCGAACCAATATATTTTTTACCCTGATTTTGAGCCTTTGTTTTGGTTGAATTGGTAACACCCCATTCATTAAATTGAATGAATAGGGTATGCTTCTCATGCTAATAGTTTTTCCAATTTCATTTTCCACTTTTCCCAGTCTTTCATTTCTTTGGTCTGTAAATCTAAAAATTTCTGTGTGTGGTCGTGATGTATTAAATGACAAAGTTCGTGTATAATCACATATTCAATACAGCCTTTTGGTGCTTTAATCAATTCTGGATTTAGAATAATTTTCCCTTTTGGTGTGCAACTTCCCCAACGTGTTGGCATGTCTCGTATTGATAAACTATGAGATATAAACGATGAATTATGAGATAGTTTTTCTGAATGTCTTTCAAAAAAAGAAGTAATTAACGGCTTTGCTATTTCGGTAATTTTTTCTTTTGCTTTTTCAAGATACCAATCATCAACAAGTCTTTTTAATTGATTTTTTTTGTTGGTGTAAACTTCAATAAAACCACCTTTTAAAACCACCTTTTTATTCTCATCCTTCATCATTTTGAGGCGATATTGTCTTCCTAAATATAAATGCGTTTCTCCACTGATATACTTACGCTTAGGTGTTTTCGGCTGAAAGGAAAGAAAGAAGCTTTGTTGTTTAATTATCCAAGGTGCTTTTTTTCTAATTTTCTCTTTCACTTTTTCCATGTTAGTGTTGGTCGGTGCTTTTACCAACACTTCCATTTTAGGCGTTACAGTTATCCCAAGCGATTTTCTATCAGAATACTCCAACCGAAAATTTATTTGCCTACTACCAAACTGAATATTGTCTATTTCCATCCCAACCTCATTCATATCTCAAATCTCATATCTCATATCTTATATCTCATATCTCAAATCTCATATCTCAAATCTCATATCTCAAATCTCATATCTCAAATCTCATATCTTATATCTCAACTTAGCTACTTCAATACAATCTTCTGCAATTTTATCCATATCCTTGAATGCCAAGTCCACATTGTATTTGTCACGCACTTCATCAATCAAATAATCGCCAATTTCAATAAGTAGTTTTCCTGTGATGTTTGTTTTGTATTGCCAGTCGATAATGGCTTTCCCATTGTCTAAAACAGCAGCTTGAATCAGGTCGTCAATGTGTAAAGCGGA
>JAKRSG010000187.1 GCA_022402405.1 Bacteroidia bacterium
CATAACGCTGCTCCCATATCCTAAGGGTATGACTTTTTATGCCCGTTATTGCCTCAATATCTTTAATTGTAAAAGTTCCCAATGTGTACCGTTTATGAAAATCCAAATATTTAAACATTGAGCACCTAAATTTGTTTTATAAATAATGAATAAAATTTTAATTACTGGAGGCACTGGCCTATTGGGTTCAAACCTAACAAAAAATCTTGAAAACCTTGGGTTTAACGTTGCATTTTTAAGCAGAAACCCTAAAAAAGGCGAAAGAGAGATGTATTTTTGGAATCCAAACTCGGGCGAAATGGACCCAAATGCCCTATTGCAAACTCAGGGAATCATTCATTTAGCGGGGGCTGGCGTGGCCGACAAACGCTGGTCGGACAGCTATAAAAAAGAAATTCTAGACAGCAGAATTTTGAGCACCCAGTTACTTTATAAAACCCTCAAAGAAAACCCTCATCAAGTAACATCATTTGTGGGCGCGTCTGCTGTTGGTATTTATGGAACGCACCCAGTTGCCAATATTGATGAAAACGGCAAAATCGCCAATAACTTTCTAGCAGAAGTTTGTAAGCAATGGGAATCGGAAACCCTCAAAATAAAAGACCTGGGCATTAGCACTAGTATTATCAGAATAGGAATAGTGCTTGCTAAGGAAGGTGGCTTTGTGAAAGAAATAGCCCAACTTGCCAAATTTGGATTGGCTGCACCTCTTGGTAGAAAAGACCTGCAAACTCCATGGATACATATAAACGACCTAAGTAATATGTTTATTCATTTGTTAAGAAACAAACACCTAGCAGGCATATACAATGGTGTGGCGCCCAAAAGTGCCAGCAATGAAGTACTAACCAAAGCTATTTGCAAGGCGTTAAAAAAACCACAATTCCTGCCTCCTGTTCCTACATTTGTTTTACAAATGTTAATGGGCGAGATGGCAGACATGCTGCTCTCTAGCCAGAGTGTTTCGGCACAAAAAATTCTAGATTCCGGATTTTTATTCCAATACGACGAACCTTATTACGCCATCCAAGAAATTTTGAATGGAAAGTATTAAAATGCTATATTCGGCAAGTATTTTTTTACGTTATACGCATTAAAACTAAACATGAAAAAACTTTTCGCTTCAATACTATTTTTATCATTCGGCTTGAACCAAGTTTTGGCTCAGACCGCTGTAAAAGTGGAAGAAAAATTATACCAACCTGCTGTATTAATTGAACTATTCTCGTCTGAAGGCTGCGGCAGTTGTCCGTATGCCGACCAATTCTTAAAGGAAGTGATACAGATTTCGGATAGTAGTAAATCGCCCGTTTACGTGATAGACTACCACGTGGTAATCTGGAATCGCTCGGGTTGGGTAGACCCCTTTTCAGACTCTGCTTATTCACTTCGTCAGCAAGAATACGTTCATAGAAAAAACCTGAAAGCACTATACACGCCAATGGTTTTTATAAATGGTTCTGATAAAGATTATGCCGGTGGCGACAAACGCGGAATTGGCATGGCCATTCAATCTGCCTTAAGCAAACCAAGCAAACATTACCTCCGCAGCAGAGTAACAGGCATAGCCAATGAAGACAGTTTATTGCTTGCCTACCAAGCTTGGGGAAACATAGATTCTATGCAGTTAATGGTAGCATTTGTGCAAAAAGAAATAAACAGTCAGGTAAAAGGTGGCGAAAATGCCGGCTTAATTTTGCATCATCAAAATGTGGTTAAAGGCATTTACAAACAAGAAATAAAAAACCCAGAGGGAATGTTTAAAATACCTGTAAACAGAGATTTAAACTTAGAAAACTTTAGAATGGTTTTGTTCTTACAACACAAAAGAACTTGGGATATTGTAGCTGCAGACCAAGTTAGCTTTGGATTATAAATTTACAATAGTTCAGCTATCTTTTTGTATTCTGGCATTTCTAAAACCTTGTGTTCAGACCTATCTTCTATGATAGATAAAACAGAACTCATAGAATCCTTTTTATCTCTGTCGCTGCTATCCATAAAATACTGATAAAGTATTCCTAATCCCTCTTTAAGTTCCTCTTCAGAAACACCACTTAAATATTTGGCATAAGAACTCAAAATCATGTTTCTGCTAAAGCCAAACTTACCCAATATACTTTTGAAGTAGTTGTT
>JAKRSG010000188.1 GCA_022402405.1 Bacteroidia bacterium
TTATTTGGAGGCTGGCCAAGCTTGTGCTCTTAGTTTTGTTTGTGCTCAAAAGAATAAAAGAAGTGATTTAGATGCCATCGTAATGGAAGATACGGAGGCTATACTGATACCAATAGAATTGATGGACGAAATGATGGTAAAGAATAAGTCGTGGTACTATTTTGTATTAGATACTTATCGTTCCAGATTCAGGGAGTTATTGGATGTTATTAGAAGCGTTGCCTTTCATAGCATGGATGAGCGTTTGGCATACTATCTAGTAAAACAAAAAAATGCATTTAACAGTAATATTATATCCATTACCCACGAGCAAATTGCTAATGATTTAAATTCTTCAAGGGTTGTTATTTCGCGTTTGCTTAAACAAATGGAAGCACAAGGTAAAGTAAAGCTTCACAGAAACGCAGTAGAATTGCTTTAAAATGGCTATGTAACTTTTGTGACGTTTTAAATTATAGAAGCGCTTTACATTTGTATCATAAATTAACATACAAATGGAAATAATCGGGTACATAGCATCGGCATTAATAGGAATTTCACTTGGCTTAATTGGCGGCGGTGGCTCCATATTAACAGTGCCAGTTTTGGTTTATTTATTAGGTGTAAATGCGGTAGAAGCCACAGCATATTCATTATTTATTGTAGGCTCAACTGCTTTAGTTGGGGCTTATCCAAAATATAAGCAAGGCTTACTAAATATTAAAACAGCAATTATTTTTGGTATTCCTTCTATTGTAGCTGTATATCTAACTCGGAAGTTTTTAGTTCCTGCCATTCCTACTGAACTTTTTACTTTAGGAGGTTTAATGATTACAAAGAGTATTTTGATGATGTTATTGTTTGCGCTTTTAATGGTGTTTGCCTCTGTAAGCATGATAAAAGACCAAAAAGTAGCAGCCACAAAAGCAGATAGTCCACAGAAATTTAATTATCCAATGATATTAGCAGAGGGTGCTATTGTAGGGATGTTAACTGGATTGGTTGGAGCAGGTGGTGGCTTTTTAATTATTCCTGCATTGGTACTGTTTACTGGATTACCTATGAAGGAAGCTGTTGGTACATCATTACTTATTATAGCAGCAAAATCACTTATTGGATTTACAGGAGATTTAGGCCATTTTGAAATGAATTGGTCTTTATTAATAATCGTATCTAGTATTGCTATTGCAGGAATATTTTTAGGTAATTATTTATCATTAAAGATCGACGGTGCTAAACTCAAAAAGGGTTTCGGGTGGTTTGTTTTGGTAATGGGTATTTACATTATTATTAAAGAACTGTTCCTCTAATTCGTTTGTAATAAAAGTAACATAAGAATTAAAAATTAAGCTTGATAATTGTATAAAAAATAAAATAACTAATTATTTCAAATCATGAAAATAGAACAAATTTACACAGGATGTTTAGCACAAGGTGCTTACTACATCGAATCTAACGGAGAAGCAGTAGTAATTGATCCATTACGCGAAACAACTCCTTATGTTGAACGCGCAGCGGCAAGCGGTGCAAAAATTAAATATGTGTTTGAAACACATTTTCACGCAGATTTCGTTTCTGGTCACGTAGATTTAGCAAAGGTAACTGGTGCTCAAATAGTATACGGTCCAACAGGAATGAAAATGGGATTTGATGCATTAATTGCAGAAGATGGTCAAGAGTTTAAGGTAGGTAATGTTACGTTTAAGTTATTACATACTCCAGGTCATACCATGGAAAGTTCATGTTATTTATTAACAGATGAGAACGGTAAACAAACTGCTATCTTCACTGGTGATACTTTATTTATTGGTGATGTAGGTCGCCCAGATTTAGCACAAAAGGTAGTAGCAGATTTAACCCAAGATATGCTTGCTGGTTATTTATTTGATTCGTTGCGCAACAAGATTATGCCATTAAACGATGATTTAATTGTATATCCTGCACACGGTGCTGGTTCTGCTTGTGGTAAAAACATGAGTAAAGAAACCTACGATACTTTGGGTAATCAAAAAGCCACAAATTATGCTTTACGTGCAAACATGACCAAAGAAGAATTCATCCAAGAAGTTATTACAGGTTTGATGCCACCTCCTGCTTATTTCCCTAAAAATGTTATGATGAACATTGAAGGATACGACAATATTGAAGAGGTTTTAAATAGAGGTACGCAGGTTTTAAGTCCGGAAGCTTTTGAAGCAGCAGCTAACGAAACAGGAGCTTTGATTTTAGATACACGTAAGCCACAAGAATTTGCCAAGGGATTTGTTCCAAACTCAATTAATATTGGAATCGACGGTGGTTTTGCTCCTTGGGTAGGAACACTAATTCCAGATATTAAACAAGAGATTTTGATAGTGGCAGAAGTTGGTAGAGAAATGGAAATTGTTACTCGTTTAGCTCGTGTTGGATACGATCATGCTATTGGTTTCCTAAATGGTGGTTTCGATGCTTGGAAAAACTCAGGAAAAGAGGTAGATACTATCAGAACAGTTAGTGTCGACGAATTTGCTGCTGCCGAAGTGGCCGACCCAACTATTAATATTTTAGATGTTAGAAAGAACAGCGAATATCAGTCGGAGCACATCTTAAATGCTACTAACGCACCATTAGATTACATCAACGAGAGTATGTTAAAGGTTGATAAGTCGAAAACATACTATGTACATTGTGCTGGTGGATACCGTTCAATGATTTTTGCTTCTATTTTAAAAGCTAGAGGTTACGACAATTTAATTGATGTTGATGGTGGTTTCAAAGCTATCAAAGACTCAAATAAATTTAAAGTATCTGATTACGTTTGTCCATCTACCTTATTGTAATAATATGTTTCAAGGAATGTTCGACAACACATACGAGGATTTAAGTGCAGTTGCATTTAAGGAAACTCTAGAAAAAAACCCTAATTCAGTACTATTAGATGTAAGAACACCTGCTGAGTTTGCTGGTGGAGCGATAGGAAATGCCATCAACATCGATATAATGGGGTATAATTTTCAACAAGATATAGCCAAATTAAGTAAGGATAAAACTTATATGGTATATTGTAGAAGCGGAAATAGAAGCGGACAAGCATGTTCTGTAATGAGTAAATTAGGTTTTACTTGCTACAACCTTGCCGGTGGAATTTCTTCTTGGCCTTATTAATTCATTCACATACTTAATCCAATTCGGTTTGAACCAAATTCTCTCCGGATTGGATTTTAATTTTTACAAACCATGCAAAAAATTTTAGTACCCGTAGATTTTAGTCAAACCTCTGCCTACGGTAGCAGTTTAGCAGCCAAAATAGCCACTTACTTAAATGCAGAAATTCATTTTCTTCATGTAGTAAATTTACCTTCACATATCTTGTTAAAGGAGGATGGCAGTCTTTTGGAAGATGGTGATTTTGACACCAGTATTCCTAAGGAAAAAATGAAAGAGGCACAAGAAAAAATGCCCAATTGGTTGGCTAGTTATTCACCTTTGGCTAAGTCTCATTTTTTATTTGGACACGCAAACGAGGCCATATTAAACTTTGCCAAAAAGAATAGCGTAGATCTTATCATTATGGGCACACATGCTGTATCTGGGGCGCAAGAATTGCTTTCACATACACATGGTGAATACATTGCCATGCACAGCCCTTCGCCGGTTATAACATTAAAGTGCGACCGTTCTGATATGGAGGTTAAGTCTATTGTTATTGCTAGTAGTTTTAAAACAGAAGATATTCCCCACGTAGAAATGGCCTTAGCCTTGCAGAAAGCTTTGAATGCCAAATTATATTTGTTAAGGGTTAATACTCCTAAAGATTTTATGGCAGATGGCAAGGTTCTAAATAATATGAAGGCCTTTGTAGAGAAACATAATCTTCATAATGTTGAGTTAGCTATTTATAATGATGAGGATGTTGAAGACGGCATTGTGCATTATGTTGCTAAAGAAAATATAGATATTATTTGCATTGGTAGCTGGCAAAGAACGGGCATTAATAAACTAATTAATGGATGTGTATCATCCGACCTAGTGAATCATGTTTACAAACCCATTTTAACTTTTAAACTAAAAAATTAATATGCTAGAACTTTTAAAAGAACCTTGGCCGTGGTACGTAAGTGGGCCTATTATTGGAATATCTATTCCTATTTTACTTATCATTGGGAATAAAATGCTTGGCATTTCTTCTTCTTTGCGTCATACATGTGCAGCAGTTGCTCCATTTAATATTCAGTTTCTTAAATATAATTGGAAATCTGAGATGTGGAATATGTTTTTTGTGGCAGGTATTTTTTTAGGTGGATTTGTAGGAGGTGTACTCCTAAATAATGGCGAAGCCGTTAAGATTTCTGAATCTACTGTAAACGATATCAAAGCAATGGGAATAAACTCTTTTGATGGATTAGTTCCATCAGATATTTTTAATTGGGATACTTTATTCTCTATTAAAGGAATTCTAATAATGGTACTCGGTGGAATTATGATTGGTTTTGGCTCACGTTATGCCGGTGGTTGCACCTCTGGTCATGCTATTATGGGTATTTCAAGTTTGCAATGGCCATCACTTGTTGCAGTTATCTTTTTCTTTATTGGTGGTTTATTAATGACGCATGTAATAGCACCTTTTATCTATCAATTATAAAGTAACATGAAGAATATAAAATTTCTATTAGTTGGTGTTCTATTTGGAACAGTTTTAACAAAGACCGAAGCTGTATCTTGGTTTAGAATACAAGAAATGTTCAGGTTTCAAAGTTTTCACATGTACGGCATTATTGGTTCAGCCATTGCTGTAGGAATGCTCTCAATTTGGCTTATTAAAAAGTTTAAGGTAAAGGCTATTAATGGAGAAGAAATTGAGATAGCGGATAAACAATTTAGCAAAGGTCAAATTATAGGTGGAACTATATTTGGTATGGGTTGGGCTTTATCTGGCGCTTGTCCCGGACCATTATACGCACTTGTTGGTGCTGGTTATGCCACGATTCTTATTGTAATTTTAAGTGCACTTTTTGGCACTTGGTTATATAGTTATTTAAAGCCTAAGCTTCCTCATTAGAAGAAAAATTAACTTACTCTTTTATGAAACTTTTTCAAATAATATTAGTGGCATTATTACTCGTTACCGTTACACTAACGGTATTCGATGTTCCAACTTCAGAAGGTAACCTTTCCACCTTGGCTGAACCTAAAAGTGCAGAAGAAAAATCTGAATTTTGGATAGCTCCAGATCATTCTATGATCTCTCAAGAAGTAAATGCAGAATTAATTGAATACGGTTATGAATTAATTAAAAACACAGCTTCTTATTTAGGACCTAAAGGCTCTGTAATGGCTATAAGTAATGGAATGAATTGTCAAAATTGCCATTTAGATGCTGGAACAAAAGTATGGGGTAACAATTATTCTGCCGTTGCCTCAACGTATCCAAAATTTAGGGAACGTTCTGGGGCATATGAAACCATACCAAAGCGAATAAACGATTGTTTTGAGCGCAGTTTAAATGGGAAAGCTCTAGATACTAATAGCAGGGAAATGAACGCTATGGTAAGTTATATAAAATGGCTAGGAAAAGATGTTCAAAAAAATGAAGTTCCTAATGGAAGTGGAATTATTCAAGTTCCATTTTTAGATAGAGCTGCTAGTCCAGAAAAGGGTGAAGTAGTGTACCAAGCAAAATGTGAAAGTTGTCATCAAAAGGATGGAGCTGGAGTATTTAATGCCGACAATAAAACATACGCATTCCCGCCACTTTGGGGTGAACATAGTTATAATTCGGCAGCTGGTTTATATAGGCTCTCTAGATTTGCTGGTTATGTGAAAGCGAATATGCCTCTTGGCGCCTCACACGATGCTCCTATCCTCTCAGATGAAGAAGCTTGGGATTTAGCAGCCTTTGTAAATAGTAAGCCTAGACCAAGCAAGGATATTAGCAAAGATTGGCCAAACATTTCGGGAAAACCGATAGATCATCCATTCGGACCATTCGCTGATGGTTTCTCCGAAGCTCAACATAAATATGGGCCGTTTAAGCCTATCAAAGAAAAACGACAAGCATTAAAAAATAAGAAAAAAGCTTAAGATTATGAGAAGTATAAAGTTATTAGTTTTCGGCTTGCTAGCGATTATATTGGGTTCAAGCCAAGCTTTTGCCCAGAAAAAAATGGGTAAAAAGAAGAAGCATCAAATCATTATGCAATTAACATCTAATGATGTGGCGGTGCATAAGGGTTTAGTAAAACAACTAAATAATTTAAAAGAAGGCTGGGGAGAAAAAGTAGCTATTGAAGTGGTGTGTCATGGACCCGGTATTGATTTTTTAAATCAAGAGAAAACTACCTTTAAAGACGAGATATACAAGTTAAAAGAGCAAGGAATTGTTTTTGTAGTTTGTGAAAACTCTTTAAAAGAAAGGAAGGTAAGTAAAGAAAGTATTCTCCCAAATATGGATTATGTAAAAATGGGTATTGGTGAAATTGTTGAGAAGCAAGAGCAAGGTTGGGTCTACATAAAAGCAGGATTTTAAGAAGTGAAAATTTTTTTAGTTATTATTTGGGTTAGTTTACTGCCCGTTGCCAGTCTTACTGCGCAGGTTGCGCAGCCTTATTTACATCATACTGAACGCGATAAAAATAAGGATGACACTACTACACTTCAAGCCTTTTTTAGGAATGGGGAGTTTTATGGGCATGCACGTTATTATTTTATGGCTACAGATAACGACGCTCATTTAAAAGACTTTTATGCTAATGCCTTTGGAATGGGTATAGGCTATGAAACTGGTAGGTATAAAGGCTTTCAAATTGGCATTAGTGGCTTCTTTATTTATAATTTATTATCTACAGATTTCACCAAATTAGATGCCTCAACAGGCTTAGGTAGCAGATATGAGATTGGGCAATTTGATATGACAAATCCTTCTAATAAAAAGGATATGGATAGGCTAGAAGATTTATATATAAAATATTCGATCAAAAATTCTTTTTTAAAAGTAGGAAAGCAACATATAAGAAGTCCGTTTATAAACCCGCAAGATGGTAGAATGCGGCCAACACTTATAGAAGGCGCTTTACTTGAATTCAATGAAGTTAAAAATTTGAAATTGGAAGGTGGCTGGATTGTTGGTATTTCGCCAAGAAGCACTGTTCACTATTATGGCATTGGAGAATCTATGTCTGTTTTTCCTCCTGGCTTAGGAATAGATGGAAAAAGGTCTGAGTATCCAAACAATGTGAATAGTCATAATATTTATTATGGTAGTTTAACGTATCAATTACCATTTAAAGCTAAAGTTCAATTGCTGAACCAACACATAGAGAATGTTTTGAATAGCTCTTTTGTTCAAGTAAATGGTAATATCGGTTTGAACCCAAGAAATCACATTTTTTATGGGGCACAGTATATAGAGCAACATGCAGTGGGTAATGGCGGTAATGCTGATCCTAATTTAAGGTATGTAACTAAAGGAAATTTAGCTAGAACCTTCGGTTTTAGGTTGGGATTAGAAAAGAAAAAGGATTGGCAAGTATTTGCTAATTACAATAGAATTACAAAAGATGGACGTTATCTTATGCCAAGAGAATGGGGCAGAGATCCATTTTTTACCTTTATGGCAAGAGAGAGAAATGAAGGGTATGGAGATGTTCATGCTATGAATTTAGTTGCCAATAAGGTTTTACCAAATAAGGGCTTGAAAATAGAAATGGCTTATGGTCATTATTACTTGCCAGATATAAAAAATGTTGAGCTGAATAAATATAGTATGCCATCTTATTTTCAGGCCAATTTAGATATACGATATAGTTTTCATGGCTTTTTAAGTGGACTTGATGGTCAATTTTTGTATGTTTACAAAGGCAAAATGGGTAACACTTATGAGAATGATAGAAATGTTATCAATAAAGTAAATATGTCGTTATATAATTTAGTACTCAATTATCACTTTTAACTTAAACATTATGGATCAGGAAAATTTACAAAACGAAAAAAGCAGAAGAAATTTTTTAAAGAAAATTGGAATCTTGGGCGCTGGTACTAGCTTATTAGTGGGTGCTTCAGATTTGGCTCAAGCCGCTACTCCTGATTCGAATGAATCTGATAAAAAGAAGCCTATTAAAAACAAACCACAAACGGTCTCTATACTTCAATCTACTGATGTACATTGTCAGGTGCACCCTCATGATGAATTATTTTGGGAAGATGGAAAATCTGTTTTCAGAAAAACAGGCGGATATGCTGCTATGGCCTCCTATATAAAGCAGCAAAGAAAGAAGAATCCGAATACTTTCTTTATTGATACTGGCGATATGTTCCAAGGAAGTGAGTTGTCTGTTAAAACTACAGGAAAGGCAATTGTTCCTATTTTAAATGAGCTTACGTACGACTTATACCTTCCAGGGAATTGGGAGGTTATTTATTATAAAAAGGCTATGCAAACGTTGTTGGGTTCTTTAAATGCCCCAAAAGTTTGTGCCAATATGTATCATGATTTGGGAGAAGGCAAAAAGGGAGAACTTATTTTTCATCCTTACCATATTTGGCATGTTGCCGGAGTAAAAATTGGCTTCTTAGGATATACAGACCCATTGGTACCTATACGTCAGTCGCCTAACTACAGCAAAGGAATTATATATACTAAACCTGAGGAAAATATTGCTCATTATGTAGATGTTTTAAGAAACGACGAGAAATGTGCATTTGTAATTGTTTTATCTCATTTAGGATTATCTCAGCAAATTGCTTTAGCTAATTCACCCGAATGTGCGGGCGTTGATTATATATTGGGTGGCGACACTCATGAACGTGTGCGTGTGCCTATAGAATGTAAATATGCCAAGGTGGTAGAACCTGGTGCTTTTGGTTCATTTGTTGGGAGGTTAGATTTAACTGTATTAAATGGCAAGGTTACAGATGTGCAATACCATTTAGATGAAATTGATGCTCAAAAAATAAAAGCGGATAAAGAAATGTTGGCTCTTATTTCCGAAAATGAAAAGCCTTTTGCCGATGATATTTACAAAGTAATTGGATATAGTTCTGTTCCATTATATAGATATTTTGTGGTAGAAAATACAATAGACACACTTGTATTGGATGCATTAAAATGGAAGATGAAGGATATCGATATTGTTTTGAGTAATGGATTTAGATTTTGTCCGCCTAGAACCACTCCAGATCACACGGGTAATATTCCTATAACAAATGGGTACTTGTTTGACATGTTACCAGTTGACAGTAGAGTTCGCACGGCTAAAGTGACCGGTAAACAGATTAGTGATTGGTTAGAAAAAGAATTGAATAATGTATTTGCCAAAGATGCATCTAAACGATTTGGTGGTTGGGTGATTAAATTTAAAGGAATGAAAATTACTTTTAACGCTTTTGCCGAAATGGGAAAAAGAGTTCAGAGTATTGAAATTGCTGGTAAGTCTTTAGAACTCGAAAAGGAATATTCGATTTGTGCTTGCGAACGCGATGGAGACCCCGCAGATATGTTGTGCAGAATTAGGAATGTAAAAGAAGCTGCAAATACAGAATATACCTTGCACTCGGTAATGACAGAATACCTTAAGCAAAACTCTCCTGTTAGTCCGGTTTTACCCAATTCTGCAGTAGTTTTAGATGCACCACAAACATTGTTAACTCAGGTTTACGGTGTGTCTTATGAGTTTAGGTAAATTATAATTTTTTGGCACATTTTCCCATCTTTCTTGGAAATTGTTTCAAATTGGGAATCGATTCAATAAGGAGATGAATTTTAAATAATTGAAAATCAGTTGTTTTTACGTTTGGCACGTGAAATGTATTAATACTACCAAACAACAAACAACATGAAAAAATTATTAGCAATCGCATTCGTTACTGTAGTATTAGGTAGCTCATGCAAAAAAGAATTTTTAGAAGAGAAGTACCAAGCTGCACCTGCTAAAACTAGCAACGCAACTAAAACTGCCGATTTAAAAGTTAGCGAAAACTTTGATTGGAAAACTACTCAAAATATTTCTCTTACTTTAACAGGTTATGCCAACGCTAGAGTTCAAATTTTAACAACTCAAGGGGAGGTAATTGAAACTAGCAGATTAGAAACGAACAAATCGTATACTACTGTTTTAACATTACCTAAAACTGAGAAAAAAGTAATACTTTCGTACATGGGTCAGGAAGTAATTTTAGATTTGAACCAAAATAATATTCAATACACCTTTAACTAAGACTTATGAAAACGATTTTAAATACATTAAAAATTAGCTTGGTATTATTTGCCGTATTAGCTTTTACCAATTCTAGTAAGGCTGTTACTATCACCAAAACTAATGGTATGGGGTATACAACCACCATAGAAAGCGTAGTAAACAATTGTAACAATACATATACCATCAGTCTCATTTTAACTCATAATGGTTGTGGTGGACCAAATTGTAAAGAATTATCACATTTATCTATTGAGGCGGCGCCGGGTACTTATTCTAATATAAGCAGAACCGTATTAAGTGGAAGTTTTACTTATGGCAGTTTGGCCATGGGACCAAATTTAGGTTCAGATCCATTCCAAGGATTTAAATTTGATGGTACAAGCAACATTGGAGGTGGTACTGCTGGTTCAGTAAGAATTACCTATACTATAACTGGTCCATTACAACAACAACGTGTAAGTGCCAAAGCTGGAACAGCTGGAAACATTGTAACCTTTACCGTAGCTGATTTTACCTATGTTATGACAGGTAACAATACCAATTGTAGCCAAAACAATAATCCCGATGCAGATGGAGACGGATGTTCAGATTCAGAAGATTCTTTTCCTAACGACCCTGCTCGTTGCAATATCAATGTAAAAACTGGCACATTAGCTTTTGAAGACTTATGGCCAAGCAAAGGTGATTATGATTTTAACGACATGGTTGTAGAATATACTTTTACTTCTGTTACCAATGCTGCAAATAAAGTAATTGATATAAAAAGTGAATTTACTGTAAGAGCGTTTGGTGCTGGATTTAGAAACGGTTTTGGATTTCAATTGCCAAATGCTATTAACCAAGCTCATTTAAGTGTAACTGGAATGCAGTTATCGGGAAATATTGTTTCTTTAGGAAGCAATGGATTAGAGAACGGACAAAGCAAGCCTACCTTTATAGCATTTGACAATAACTACAGCATCATGCAGCATCCTGGAAGCGGAATTGGCGTGAACACAACTCCTGGCGCTCCATATGTTACACCTGTAACTGTTACCTTAAACATATCGGTTCAGCCAAATACATACACGTTAGCAGATTTAGGATTAAATAATTTTAACCCATTCATTTTTGTAAATCAAGTAAGAAGTCATGAAGTGCACTTACCTAATTACGCGCCAACAAGTTTGATGAATACCAACTTATTTGGAACAGGTGATGATGCTAGTAATATTAATCAGGGTAAATATTTTGTAACTGATACAAATATTCCATGGGCAATTCAAATTCCAGAAGAATTTGATTATCCAAAAGAAAAAGTAGATATAATCCAATCTCATTTAAAGTTTAAAGATTGGGCAGAAAGTAATGGTACTTTATTTCAAGACTGGTACAAAAACCTATCTGGATATAGAAATGCTAACAATATATATTAATTAAATACTGCTAATAATTTGAAAAACCCGCTCTATACAAGAGCGGGTTTTTTGTTTTAACATAAGTTTAATATAATTGCAGGTATTGAAATTTAGTTATAGAATTCATATAAAAAATTAATCCTTCATTCATGAAAAAAACAAGTTCGCCATCTTACGATAGACTTATTGAAAACAACAAAGAGTGGGCTGCTTCTGTAGTAAAAGATGATCCTGAGTTTTTTTCTAGATTATCTGAAGTACAAAAACCAGAATTTTTATGGATTGGCTGCAGTGATAGTAGGGTGCCTGCGGATAGAATAACAGGTACCAAACCAGGAGAAATATTCGTGCATCGTAATATTGCCAATATGGTAATACATACCGACATGAATTTATTGGCAGTATTAGAATATGCTGTAGATCATTTGGAGGTAGAACATATTATCGTGTGTGGCCATTACGGATGTGGTGGGGTAAAAGCTGCTATGTCGAGGCACAATTACGACCTTATTAACAAGTGGATTCGTAACATTAAAGATGTATACAGAATGCACAGAGAAACCATAGATTATCAAACTAAGCCACAAGATAGACTCAATAAACTAATTGAACTTAATGTGGAAGAGCAAGTGATGAATTTGGCTAAAACAAGTATCATTCAAAAGGCTTGGAAAGGCAGAAAGAAGCCAGAAATTCATGGTTGGGTTTATAGTTTAGAAGACGGATTAATTAAAGAAATTTGTAAAATGACTCACCAAGATCACCTAGATCCTTTATACGAATTCGACGATTTGTAAGATTTTATTTCCTTTATTTTTTTAATATTCCTTAATTTTTCTGAACCAAAAATCAGAAAAAATGTGATTTAATTTGCTTTATTCTAAGGAATTAATAAATTTGCCTAACAATTGTTAGTCGGATGGGCGAAAATATTAAAAACATTAGTAAAGAGCAGATAGTGGCGGCAGCTGCAAAACTCTTTAAGCAAAAGGGCTATACCTCTAGCTCTATGCGCGACATAGCAGCGGCTTTAAATATTGAAGCTGCTAGTTTGTACCATCACATCAAAAACAAAGAAGAGATATTAGACATTATATGTTTTGATATGGCAAAACGATTTTCGGGTGCTATTGCCGAGGTAAACGACATCTATTTTAATGCGGAAGAAAAGCTTAGAAAAGCCATATTACATCACGTTGAAATCATCACAGAAGACATAGACAAAAGCGCTGTTTTTCTGAGAGAATGGAGAAGTTTACCAGAAAATTCGTTGCAAGATTTTATGCTGTTAAGAAATCAATATGAAACGGAGTTTACTAGAATTGTAGAAAATGGCATAGAAGAAGATGTTTTTGAAGCAGTAGATAAAAAGTTTGCTGTACTAAGTATTCTAAGTAGTGTAAATTGGATAAACGAATGGTATCAAGCAGATGGTAAAATGAAGCCACAAGAAATTGCTCAAAGAATAAGTGATTTTGTAATGGGCGGTTTAAGAAAAAAACTAGTAACCGACCCTCATTATAGACCCTGAAATAAACTAAGAAATTAATACTAAACATATGTACGGAAACGCTTACATTGATCCTAACGACAAAGCTGCCATGATGTTGGCAGGAGAGGACCCACAAAAACTAGCAGAATTTGAAGCTCGTATTGCTCGCGGAGAAAAAATTGAGCCTAAAGATTGGATGCCTAAAGAGTATCGCAAACAACTTATTCGTATGATTGAACAACATGGTCATAGCGAAATTATTGGCGCTTTACCTGAAGGTACTTGGATTACTCGTGCACCTGGTTTTAAACGCAAATTAGCCTTAATGGCAAAGGTGCAAGATGAGGTTGGTCATGCACAATTATTATACAGTGCTGCCGAAACGCTTGGTAAAAGCAGAGAGGCTATGATTAACGACTTAATTACCGGTAAGTCTAAATATTCTAACGTATTTAACTACCCTGCTTACACATGGGCAGATGCGTGTATCATTGCATGGTTAATAGATGCGGGTGCAATCATTAATCAGGTTGCAAATGCTAAGGGAAGTTATGGTCCTTATTGCAGAGCTTTAGATAGAATCTGTACAGAAGAATCTTTCCACTTAAAATATGGTCATGATAATGTGGTTACTTTAGCTACAGGCACACCAAAACAAAGAGAATTGGTTCAAGCCGCTTTAACACGCTGGTGGCCTCCAATTATGCATTTCTTCGGACCATCAGATAAAATTTCTAACCACACAGAAATTTTGATGCGCTGGAAGGTGAAAATGGCTAGCAACGACGATATGCGTCAGCAGTTTTTAAACATGTATGTTCCTAAAATTTGGGATTTAGGATTAACTGTTCCTGATCCAAACTTAAAGAAAAATGCGGAAGGTAAATGGGAATACACCGAGCCAGATTGGGATGAATTTAAGCGTGTAATAAATGGTGGTGGTCCGTGTAATGCAGAAAGACTTGCTGTGCGCAGAAATGCAGAAGAACGCGGCAGATGGGTAAGAGAAGCATTAAATACAGCCGATTCTAAATATATTGTTCCATTAGCCTAAATCTTAATTATACATGATTATTTCACTCGACCCGCGCGTTACTCGTGCTGCTATTGAAGAAGAAAATCCTATTGAACCACTCAAAGAATTAGATCAATGGGAAACATATGAAGTTTTTCACCAGAAACGTCGTGGCGACCAGCACATGCATGTGGGTATAGTTCATGCACCAAATGCTGAGATGGCCTTAATTTTTGGCAAAGAACAGTTTGGTAGAAGAGGCTTAAGTGTAAACATTTGGGTGGTTAAAACTCGTGATGTATTTACAACCGATTACGAAGACTCCGATATTTTTGAAACTGTGCCT
>JAKRSG010000189.1 GCA_022402405.1 Bacteroidia bacterium
GCAAGTACGTTTGGTATATAAGGTTGACAACCTCTATTATACAATTAATTCATATTCAGATAGGGTCAATTTTTATACCCAATTTCCTCATTTTAAAGAAAAGTATCGGGATAATTTTTTCATTATTCCTAATAATCCTGGTCCTTGGTCACATATAGACACAAAAGAAATCCTACCTTCTTCTTTGCTTATTGAAAATACAATTCTTTCTGGAGTTCAAAACATTAAAGCTTTCGAAAATATTACCATAGGAAACAATGTTCAGATTGCAAATGGCTCAGATATTAACTTAACCGCTGGTAAATTAATTGAAGTTCCTGATTTGTTTGAAGGTGAAGAAATGTTGCATTTGAACGTAGGTTTGAACCCTTCGGAAATAGCTAATGTTTGTGAGCCAATGTCATACTTGTCAGCGCCAGATTTAGATGAACTTTGCGCAAACGGAAATAAATATTTTGAAAGAACACGAATTTTAACCAAAACAAATGAAATTTTTTCTGCTAGAGATATAGAAAAGCCAGATTATATTGGAAGATTTAATTTGTTTCCAAATCCTGCTAAAGAATATACAACCTTAGAATTTGATGTTTATCAAGACACAAAAATTACAGTTCACTTAACAAGCATGAATGGGCAGGTTTTAGAAACATTTGCTACAAATAAATATTATCCAATTGGCAACTTTGAACTTCCATTAAATTTAAAAAATTTAAGTCAAGGTGTTTATTTAGTTTCAATCTCCGAGGATAATGGAGTCAGAAAGGTGTTTAAAATTATTAAACAATAGGTTCAAATTTGTATAAAATACATAAAAAATATAGTAATACTTGTTTTAACTATATCCCAAATGTAATAGCCACCCACCAAAAATCCGTTAAGCTTTATTAACCATAAACTTAATGGATTTTTTCTTTGAACCAGAAAGTTATACTTGGTTTTTACAATTTATTAAAGGAAGCTCTCCACTCTGTTTCATTCATTATGGATGATGTAATATCAGTTAGAAATGGTATAGAACAATCTAATGCCTCGGCTATTTTAACAACGGTATTAAATTTTAAATTGCCAGCTTCGTTTTCATAACCACTATAGGTAGATTGTTCTATTTGTAATCTATTACTAACGTCGGCCTGACTTAATTTTTTGTTTATTCTGATGCCTTTGATGCGAGCGGATAATAGCATGTTGTTTGGTAATAGGTAATAACAAATATAGTAAAAATACTTTTACTTTTTCCTTACAACAACAGTTTGTTACTATGCTATTCTCAACCGCAACAAAAAGTCCTCACAAACTCTTGCTCCCAATTTAAATTGGCGGGTATTATAAATTTCGAAGCCGCTTTTTTTGTAAAAAGCCAAGGCTCTCTCGTTTTCTTGCCATACCCCCAAATATAAGTTATTGGCTTTTTCGGTTCGAGCCAATTGTATGGCTGCATCCATTAAAACCTTTGCCATTCCGCTGCCATGCGCTTCTTTTCTGAGGTAAATTTTCTCGAGTTCTAGCGTTTTGCCTTCCAATTTTTCTACCTCAAATTGCACTATCGTTTTTATATAACCCATTACTTCCGTTCCTTGGTAAATGAGGTAATAATGAATGTTTGGTTCAGCCAAATTTAGGGCAATTTGCTTGGGCGCATAGGTTTTACCAATATACGCTTGCATATCTTCTTCGGTATTATCAGCGGCAAAGGTTTCGTAAAAAGTTGATGCGCCAATTTCTGCTAGGGCAGCATGGTGTTTCCAACTACAAGAAACCAATGTATAGGCATCTTTCATGACTTATTTCTCTGCTTTAAACTGTAAAACTTTATTAATGTAATTGGCTTTTTCTATTACTTCTTCTATGGTATGAGCCAATATACTTACATGCCCCATTTTGCGCTTGGGTTTGCTTTCTGTTTTGCCATATAAATGCACGTAAACTCCAGGCAATTTGCTTACTTTATCTAAGTTTTCGAGGTAATATTTGCCGCTAAAATCTTCAGCTCCCAAAAGATTTACCATGCCCGCACATTGAACCAAATCTGTATGTCCAAGTGGCAAGTCTAATAAAATTCTAAGTAACTGTTCATATTGCGAAGTATAACAAGCTTCTATCGTATGGTGACCACTATTATGCGGCCTTGGAGCCACTTCGTTCACATAGATTTCTCCGTCTTTTGCCAAAAATAATTCTACGGCAAACAAACCGGGTCCGTCTAAGGCCTGAACCAAATTTCGGGCAATTTCTTCTGCTTTTTCTTCTAAAACACTGCCTATTCTTGCCGGCGAAAGTAAAACAGTAACTAAATTAGCTATGGGGTCAAATTCCATTTCTATGGAAGGAAATGATATAATATTTCCTTGTTTATCGCGTGCTACAATTACAGCAAGTTCTTTTTCGCAGGCAATATATTCTTCTAACACACAGGGCTGGTGAAACGGAATTTTACTTGGATCAGCCAAAATCTCTGCGCTGTTTAAAATAGCCACGCCTTTGCCATCGTAACCGCCTTTTCTGGTTTTAGCAACAAATTTGTCTGAACCTAATAGAGGTATCAACCTAGCCCATTCTTCTGCATTATCTGCTAAATAAAACTTACCTGATGGAATATTATTTTGCTGGTAAAATTCTTTTTGTAGGCCTTTGTCTTGTATCATCTGAAGAATTCTAGGCGAAGGAATAATTTCTTTTCCTTCTTTTTCTAATTCTAGCAGTACCGCTGTATTTACGTGTTCAATCTCATATGTTAATACATCGCTTTGGGCCGCTAATTCTCTAATTTTTGCCTCATCCATAAGGCTGCCACATATAAACTGATTGGCCATGCTGTAGCACGGACAATCTTCTGAAGCTTCTAAAATAGTATAATGAACATGAAAACGTGCACTCTCTTCTAAGAGCATTCTGCCTAACTGTCCGCCGCCTAAAACGCCAATTCTTTTTCTTAATGGATTCATCGACGCAAAAATCTATTTTATTCTTTGTAAAAAAAAACTACTTTTGGTATTCACAATTTAAACCCCTATATAGTATGTCAGACATTAAAGGAAGAGTAAAGAACATCATTATGGACAAGGCACCAAATGCCGACAATCTTCAAATGCAAAGTGAAATGGGCTACAATCAGCCGGCTTACCAAGCTATGGTAGACGCATTTAATGCCGAATTTGGCACCAATGTGCAGGTATCAGATGTTGATCACCTTGCCACGGTTGGAGATGTAGTTGCCTACATGGAAGGCCTTTAACTAATTGCAACCAACCTGTTTTTATAAAGCAGGTTGGTTAAATTTTTCTAATACCTCTTTGTAATAGGCTTCGTAAACAGGTACAATTTCGTTGATATCAAATTCTCTTGCACGTGCTAATGCTGCCGCTTTAAATTCTATTAATCTATCAGCATCCGAAAGAATATAAATAGCTTTCTCTGCCATGCTTTTTACATCTCCTACCTCACATAAATAACCAGTTTTACCATTCACATTTAACTCGGGTATTCCGCCTGCATTGCTAGATATTACGGGTAATTCGCAAGCCATAGCCTCCAAGGCTGCTAAACCAAAACTTTCGGTTTCACTTGGCATTAAAAATAAATCACATACCGATAAAATTTCTTCTACTTGGTTCTGTTTTCCTAAGAAGGTAATGTTATTACATAGGTTCAATTCTCTGCAAAGTTTTTCTATGTTTACACGCTCCGGACCATCACCTATGAGTAATAGTTTTGCAGGCATAACCTTTACAATTTCTGCAAATACTTTTACGGCATCGTCTATACGTTTTACTTTTCTGAAGTTAGAAGTATGCACAATAAGCTTTTCATCATATGGAGCAATGGCTTTCTTAAAATGCCCTCTATCTTGCTTGCTGAACCTAGTAAAATCTATAAAATTTGGTATTACTTTTATATCTCTACTCACTTTAATATGGGTAAAGGTATCTTGGCGCAGCGATTCAGAAACTGAGGTAACGCCATCAGATTGGTTAATGCTATACCTAACTACCGGCTCAAAACTAGGGTCTTTGCCAACTAAGGTAATATCTGTTCCATGTAAGGTAGTAATAACGGGAATATGTATGCCTTCTGTAGCCAAAATTTGTCTTGCCATGATGGCTGCTGAGGCATGTGGTATGGCATAATGAACGTGCAAAATATCTAGTTTTTCAAATTTTACTACGTCTACTAAATGACTAATTAATGCTGTTTCATAAGGAGGGAAATCAAACAAGGGATAATTGCTTACATACACTTCATGATAAAAGGTATTCTCGGTAAAAAAATCTAATCGAGCAGGTTGTTTATAAGTAATAAAATGCACTTTGTGTCCGCGTAAAGCCAAGGCTTTACCTAATTCTGTTGCTACTACGCCGCTTCCTCCATAAGTAGGGTAACATACAATTCCGATATTCATATTAATTATGTTTTGGTTCAGGACAATTAATGCTCTTATAAATGAAACCTATTAAGGATATAAAAGTTTTTTGGCTTGAACCTATTGTAAATCGGTATTTAATCTATACCTACATACTCTATTATTGCCTTTATCGCAAACAAAAATGGTTCTATTATTATAACAAACTCCTGTTGGGTCTATTAGGTTAAACGGACCGCTACCATTGCCATTTTCGCCACTTCCACCAAAAGAAACGATAATTTGTTTTTTGGTAGGACTATTAGCTGGAGGATTTACGCCTTCGAAGCCATTGTTGCTAAATACAAAAACAGAATCTTTTTTACTGTCGGTTACAAATATGTAACCGCTGGCATCTGGAGCTGCAAAGATGTCTTCTGGTTGTTGAAACCTGAAACTCTCGTACATAAATCTGTCTGCTTTGCTAAAATCGAAGTTTAAAAAAGCACCGTTTTCTCCGTATACTGTTCCTTGGTCTGGGTCTTCGCTAGATACAATGCTTAATGCTCTGTATTCTAAATTCTGACTTTGATCTCCTAAGCAAATGAACATATTTCTGGAGGTACTAATTCCCGATAAACGTTGTGGTGGTGCAGCTAATGTGGCAATGCCGCTAATCCCTACACTCGATTTTAAGCTCGATTGGTTTGGAGTAAGCTGATTGGTAAATCCAATGTTTACTCCTGCCGCATTAAATACTAATACGCCATTATCCGGACGAGCAATGGCTCCTAATTCGTTTCTGGGTCCGGTTCTAGCAACGTATAAGGTATTGTCGAATAGGGTGGCAAGGCCAGTGAATTTAACGGCTATATCATCGGCCCCACGGAAGGCAGTATTGTTTCTGCTTTCGTCGCAGATATAATGTTTAAGCGTATCTATAAATTGAGGATTTCCTGAAGCTAAATTGTTTAAATGATATACCGCAGCCAAATGTGTTGTTCTGCTTTCATCTGTATAAAACCTGCCTGCAATATAAGTATGTAATCTTCTGTCTTGAGTTATGTCTGTAGCACCCGGAACGGTTAATCTATAAACCAATTGCGCTTTTTGATCGAACATTAATACCTCATTATCGTCGATGATACTTTCGTCGTTATCTACCACTACGTAAGTAAATTCATCGTATCCAATAAATACATCTAGCGGGTTGCGAACATTGTTAATAAACGGATATAAGGGCACATAACTAACATTGTTTGGTACTAAATTGGGGTCTATAGCTCCTTGTTTAAAAACATCGTCTACCGTACTGTTTTTCTTATCGCCAATTAACGAACAAGCTCCCAATAGAGTGGCTACTAAAAGTCCTGTAACTGCTAGTTGAATATTTTTAGTTATCTGATACATACTGATAAGGTAAATCGGTGAAGGTTGCCTAATCTTGTTTTGCTGCTAAATCCATAATCAAAACGAAAGCTACCAAAATTTCGGTTCAGGGCAACACCCATGCCTGCCGAAGGGGCGCGTAAGGCTTCATCGGCTCCTACTTCGTAACCACTTCTCAAAAATAGCAAGTTTTTATAGCCATACTCTGAACCTATTGCCAAGGTTTCATTATTATCTGTGGGGTGATTTAACTGCGCTGCCACAGTAAGCACGTGCTGTGAATTATGGATTGGGTCAAACGCTCCTCCAATTCTGAAAGCACTAGGTACCGAAATAGATGAGAAGCTCTGTACTTGTTGTTCGCCCGAAAGTTTGAGTAAACTCACGCTTCCACTAGGTGATACGTTTACCCCAAAATTGGTGAACGAAACGCCAAACCTACTATGCATTAAGCCAATATTGTAAATTAATCCTAGGTCAAATAAAACATTGTTTATCCTAACATCTGCAATACCTTCATGGGCCCATTTTGCATTTACTCCAAAGCTAAAATTATCGGTTAATACTTGTGCGTAGGTTAAACCTAATAATACATTACTTACCAAAACATTTCTGCCAGTTCCGTAGGGTTGCCACTCGGTAGTTTCTTCCATTTCGCCATAGTTTAGCGATTGTGCCTGAAATCCAAAATAGCGGTATTTACCTGGTCTGTATACAAAGCCAAATGAGTTTCCTCTAGCGTTTGCATAATACCTAGTGTTTGCCAGTTGTAAATTAAATCTTCCTGTGTCTACTTTGGTAATACCTGCTGGGTTCCAATACATGGCAGAGGCATCGTTGGTAATACCTACAACGGCGCCCGACAAAGCAGTGCTGCGTGCATCGTTGGGTATCTTTAAAAACTGCATTCCGCTGCCACCTGTTCTGGAGTTACCAAATGTAGGTAAAACCTGAGCGGATAAACTCGTTGAAAGGCAGATAAATAAGTATAAAAATAGCTGCTTTGCCATAGTGTGGCAATCTAATAGTTTTTTAATCAATTTCCTAAAAGGCTGTCCAACCTTGGGCTTTAAGTGCATGTTTATTTCCGCTTTTAGTTATTAAATTCATGCCTTCAGAAGCTTCTGTAGCATAGCCAATAATGGTAAAATCTGGGTGATTTTCAATCTTTTTATAATCACTTTGTGAGATAGTAAAAAGCAATTCGTAATCTTCACCACCACTCAAGGCACAAAGAGTTGGATCTAAATCTAACTCGCGCGCAAAATTGTATGTGCTTGGGTCGATCGGAATTTTTTCTTCAAACAAACTAATACCTACCGAAGAAGCTTTTCCTATATGAAAACACTCACTAGCCAAGCCATCGCTAATATCCATCATCGATGTTGGTTTAATATCTAATGTTTTCAAAAGCTCGTAAATATCTTTTCTGGCTTCGGGTTTTAACTGTCGTTCTAAAATATAATCGTAGCCGCCTAAATCTGGCTGAACCGAAGGATTGTCGATATAAACTCTTTTTTCTCTTTCTAACAATTGGTACCCGCAATAAGCACCGCCTAAATCGCCACTCACTACTACTAAATCATTAACTTTAGCGCCACTTCTGTAAGCTATTTCTTCTGGTTTGGCTTCGCCAATGGCGGTAACGCTAATCATTAAACCTTGTTTAGAAGTGCTGGTATCGCCACCAACTAAATCTACTTGGTAGCGTTCGCATGCTAACTGAATACCTGCATACAATTCTTCCACCGCTTCCAAGGAAAACCTGCTCGATAACGCCAATGAAGCCGTAACCTGTTTAGGCTTACCGTTCATGGCGTATATATCGCTAAGGTTTACTACTACTGCTTTATAGCCCAAATGTTTCATCGGAAAATAGCTTAAATCAAAATGCACACCTTCAATCAAAAGGTCGGTACTTACCAAGGTTTGGTATCCTTCGGTAGGCGTAATAACTGCGGCATCGTCGCCAATACCTAATTGGGTATTATTTTGAATGGTAAAGTTTTTGCTAAGGTGCTCAATTAAACCAAACTCACCCAAGCTACTAATTTCCGTTCTTCCAACATTTTCAAACATCCGGCAAATTTAGCGCATTTTTAGGTTCAGGCAATGCTATCTAAAAGTAAATTTAATGTTGCGAAAAGTTTTTGATTGCCATTAATTCAGATGTAGCTTATTTGTGCTTTCTGATGAAAATGATTGGGAGTTTTTGAAATTGAATAGAAATTAAATTCATTGACATTAAGTGTTTTATAATTTATAATTATTTAATTCCTAACTTTATAGTGTGGCTAGGGAACTTACTGATGGACAAAAATTAATTTATAAGCTTTTGGATCAAACCGAAAAAAATATTCGTTTTATGGCATTGTACAAACCATTGCACACAAGATTAAGCAGATATGTGCAATCTTTGGTTTGGCAACCCCATGAGGCAAAAGATTTGCTGAGCGATATAACTTTAAAGGCATTTGAGAATTTTGAAAAGTTGAAAGATGATGAGCAATTTATTTATTATTTGTTTGGTATAGCAAGAAACTTACATCTCAAAATGCTTCGAAGGAAAAAATTTTATGCTATTTGGGATAATGAAAAAATGGTAAATTATGAGTCAAATAACAATAGTGAAACAGTTATAGAAAGGAAAGAATTGGCGAATTTATTGGCTAAACTGAAACCAGTTCAACAAAATGCTTTAACACTATTCGAGATTGTTGGATTTAGCTACGAGGAAATTGCAAAAATAGAGCAGGTTAGTTTAAGCAAAGTTAAAACAGATATTTACCAAGCCCGTCAAAAATTAAAGTTGCTTATTAAGGCAGAAGAAGAACTGTTGAATAAGGCTATTTCTGAACCAAATATAAAAGCAGGGGGTATGTTATGATACCAGAAGACAAACTAAATAAATTGATCGAAAGTGCACGTGTGGCAGAGCCTGAATTATCTGTTTCATATATTGAAAATTTGGTTAAAAATAAACGGATTAAGGAGTTTAAATTTAAATTATTAACATTAAAAAATACTATTATTATGGGTGCAATATTATCTATTGGTCTAATCTTACTTTACTATTTTAACTTTTTTAATAACCCCACCAATTTTGGAAGGGAGGTTAAGCAAGAGAAAGAATTAACAGGCAATTTTCAAAACAAACATTCAGACACCGTGCAAATGATGCAGCCAATTTTATCTGTCAAAAAAGAGATACCTATCTCGTTTGAAAAAATTACACATGAGATGAAAGCATTTTATAAAAACGAGCCAATGAAGACTATAGAAACAAGGCTAATGCCAGCTGTTGCAGAAAATACCGATTCGTTGTTTGCATATAGAAATATTAATATAGCGGCAATCAAATTAATTGAGCTTACAGAAAAGGAATTGTTGAATTTAGGAATTAGTGTGCAGGATAAAAAAATTATAATTCCAATTGGGAAAGATAGGTCGAAGAAAACTGTTTTAACAAAGGAGGGGGCTACGTTTGAATTTAAAATAAATTTTTCTCAAACTGGTTTGGATTCAATTTTAAAAAATATCCCGGTTTCTAAAAGAACTAAAGCGCCTGTTTCTAATTCACCTGCTACTTTTGGCAAGAATTTTTATTCCTCATCTAGTATTACTTTAATTGATTTAGGCGATACTTCAAATAAAGTGGATGAAGGGAAGCGCATACCATTCTATCCTTTAATTACCGATGATTTGGGGCAGAAATGGCGAATGTACGAGGTAGAGGATGGATTAACAGAAGAAGATAAAAAGTACATGCGAGATAATAATTTAAGTCCATTAAACTGGGAAAAAGCAGTTAAAGGTAGATTGGAAGGTGAGCGCAAATTAATACAAAAAATACCCTCTTTAGTTCCTATTTTAGTTCGCTCGGGAGATTCAAATTTTGTCGGAGAGCAATCTTTTTATCGAGCAGATATAATTGTTTGGTTTGAACCTACCGAAGAATTGTTTGCAGCATTGCCCCAAAGAATTTCAGCAGATTTAAAGAAGGAATATCAAGATGTTTTTTTGAATCAGAAGCCATCAAATAAGTCTTGTAATTATTTTGAATTTTGTAAAAATATTTATAAAGAAATTGAGAATGTAAACGTCTTTCCTAATCCCTCTGATGCAGATATTAAGCTCGAATTTAGGTTAAAAAGTGAGCAAAAATTGGATGCAGCATTATACACTATAAACGGAGCTTTTATAAAAAAAATAAGCGATAAAAGAAACTTTGAATCTGGATTGAATACCCTATCAACAACTTTAACGGATATGTTACCAGGTGTATATTTGCTAGTAATGCAAACAGAATCTGGTGAAACTATTTCTCATAGAATTGTGCGACGATAATTGGGTTTTAAAAAGAAGATTTTAGGCGAGGTTTTTTAAAAGTAAATTTAATGTTGCGAAAAGTTTTTGATTGCCTTGTTGTTCATAGTTTGACAATTGTTTGGTAAAATTTGGCAAATCGTACAAAAAGGCTTTTAATTGGTCTGAACCTAAGGTTTTAAAATGCCTGCCGTAGCCCAATTTTTCTATGTATGCAGCGTTCATGTATTGCTCAAACTGACCATCGATAGGGAAGGAGTAAATAGGCTTTTTGAGGTAAACAGCTTCGCTAATAAATGAAAATCCCCCATTGGCAATCACCGCCTTGGCCGAGGCAAAATCGGCAATAAATTCGGTTTCGCTAAAGGGTTTAAATTGCACATTACCCTCGGTATAGTTTTGGTTCATACCGTATACAATAAAGTTCTCTTGGGGTAATTTTGCTAAAGTTTCTTGCACATTTTCTAAACTGCTAGAGGTTTGGTACATCAAAATATGATTTCCAATACTAGGTTTTGCATTCAGAATTGCCTCACGAATAATGGGTGGTACTAGTTGTGTGTTTTTCTTTATAATTTCTGCTTCAAAAAAACTACTGATGAGATACTGTTGGCAGCCTGGAACTTTAGCTTTTACAATTTGCTTAGCTAATTTATAATTACTCTGTTCGTCTTTGGCTATTTCTATAGCTAGATTACATCTATTCATCACTTGCATATTATCTATGCTAATGATGGGTAGTTGGTGCATTTGTGCATAAAAATAAGAGAAGCTTTCAAAGTCGCTTATAACTAAATCTGCCTTGAAAGTATGGTCTATTTCAAACTTCTTTATGGTATTATAAACAAGATTTTTACCAGCCGATTTTAGGTTCAGCATAAAGGTGCCGCTCTTAGAAATTTTGGCATTTTTATAAGCAAAGTGAAATCCTTTTATCTCTATTACCCTACCCGGAAAAGCAGCATTTAAAAAGGTAAAAGCCCTGTCACTTGCCACCACTCGTACATCATGGTTTTGCTCTAATAAGTATTGAATTATAACCTTGCTGCGCGTAGCATGTCCCATGCCTTCGCCTGGCACTCCGTATAGTATTTTCATGTGATTTGTTTCTTATGGGTTATCCAATGTCTTATTTCGTCTATATATAAAAGAGTATTGCCAATTACTACTCCTAAACTAGCCCCAGTTAACACATCTATAACATGATGAGCACCTACAGCCACGCGTGATACACCCACAGCTGCTGCCCAAATAAATGGGATAAAATAAAGGTTTTGTAAATATTTATTCTTTCTATTATTGGCAATGCCGTAAGCAAAAATACAAGCCAATAAAAAGGCATTAAATGTATGTCCGCTCGGAAAAGAATAGCCTGCTTCTTCTAACCAATGTTCTAAAATAGCGGGCTTAATATCCGTAAATAATTTTGCCTCTTCTGCAATTTTCTGTCTGAACCAATTCTCTCTTTCGTTTTTATTTAGCTGATACAAAGAATCGATTTTAGATGGCATGTTTAACTTGTGTAAAAGGTAAGCATGACTGGGTCTTTCGTATTTGAAATAGGGTTTAGTAAAATGTTCGTTGATAGCGGCAAAAGCACTTATAATAAATAGCAAGCCCAGCATCGCTTTGCTAAAAACTAATAGTTTATTTTTAAAGCCTATTTCATGAATGGTGTATAAAAAGCAAGCAACAAGTATGCCCAATAAGGTGCCATTAATGCCTGCAGATTCTGTTAAGAAATAGGATAAGGATGTCCAGCTATCGTTGGAAAAAATAGCAGAAAATGCAACTTCTTTCAGCGATAAAAATGTGGCAAGTGCTATTAAACTTGCCATCGAAATAAGTTGAATTTTTTTTAGGTTCAAACTGTAATGGTTTTAAAATTATTTTCTTAAACCACCGGCTTAAACTGCTCAAACGCTTGCAAACAATTGTTGCAATAATGCAGGCTGCGGCAAAGGGTTGGTCCGAATGGCGTTTTCATATCTACATTTTTGCTGCCACAAAACGGACATTCGATATTCTCTAACAGCTCTTGGGTAATTTCGCCATGGTGTTTGGGTGGAGGCGCTAAGCCATGTTTTTTGAGGTGTTGCCTACCACGTTCGGTAATAAGATTGCTGTTCCAAGGCTTATTAAAAGTGGTGCGTACTTCCACCTCTTTTATGCCAATTTCTATGAGCCTATCATGCACCATTTGCTCCATGGCTTTAATAGCAGGACAACCAGAGAACGTGGGTGTCATTTCCACAAAAGCTTTACTCTGATCGGTACTCATTTTTATGCCGGTAATTATACCCATATCCACCATCGAAATGGTTGGTATCTCTGGATCCATCACGGTCTCCAATGCTTCCCATAAACTTTGTTCTGTAATCATAATTTTGCTTTTTGAAGTATAAAGTCGATAGTCCATAGTCCATAGACCATAGTCCATAGCTTTTATTTCTACTTCAAAGGTTAATTTTTTTTCTTTTATTATTAATACACTCCTCTAAAACCCTTAACTATAATCCATGGTCTATGGACTATGGACTATCGACTAATTTCCCATCGCAAATTAGTGTTTTTTTTGGAAACGAATTAATCTATAAAGTCTAAATAATTATCCTGAGTAATCACTTCAAAACTGGCATCTGGGTATGATTTTAATTTGTTTTTTCTTAATTTCTGTCAACCAACTGACGCAATTCAGTTAATTTCCGTCAATTTGGTAGAATCCAGAGTCCAGAATCCAGAGTCCAGACTCAAACTTAAAACTTAACACTTAAAACTCAAAACCCAAAACAAAAAGAGAGCATACCGCAAGGATACACTCTCTTTTAAATTTATGATATTAAACCGAAACTAAAGTACCATGGACTATGGTCTATGGACTATCGACTATCGACTAAATTATTCTTTAATCAACTCCAGTCAATCTTGTCTACGTCTCGGTCTACCTTCTCCGCTGCTTCTACCTTCACTTCTTCTTCCCTCACTGCTTCTACCTTCACTTCTTCTGCCACCGCTAAATCTACCTTCAGAACGAGGTGCACCAGATCTACCTCCTCTTTCTCTTTCTCCTTCTCTAACTCTTCTTTCACCGCCGTAGGAACGCTCGCCACCGCTTCTTCTGCCACCGCCACCGCCATACGATCTGCGTTCGCCACCTTCAGAACCGCCTCTTCTATCGCCACTAACTTCTGCACGTACCGGACGGTCATTATAGGTTGTACCATTTAAAGATTTGATAATGGCATCTACATGATTTTCTTTGGCATCTACAAAACTGTATACACCACTTACATCTACATGTAAATCTTGCCAAGATAAATTAGATGAAGCTGCAACCCAGTCTTTAAAACTGCGGATATCAAAACCATCTTTTTTACCTAAGCTCACAAAAATGCGTTTTTCGCCACTTCTGCCTCCTCTATCTCTGTCTCTTCCTCCTTCTCTTGCGCCGCCTCTGTCGTTAGGGTTAATGTTTAAATCTGGAGCATTTGCAAAATCTACCGAGAATCTGCGTAATTCAAGCGATAAGAATTTTTTCAATAATTCTTCTTTTTCAAGAGTCATTAAGCTTTCTATGCCTTTCATTACATGGGCATCAAATACACCTTCTTCCACTTCTGTATTAATAATGGTATCTGTAAAAGCCAATAATTTTTTATCACGTACATCCTGCGCACTCGGAATCAAAACTTTTTCAAATTTGATATTACTAATACGTTCAATGTCTTTTAACCTGCCACCTTCGCGCATGTGTAAAAGGGTAAATGATACACCTAATTTACCTGCACGTCCGGTTCTACCCGAGCGGTGTGTGTAGTTTTCAATATCATCAGGTAAGTGGTAATGAATAACGTGGGTTAATCCGCTTACGTCAATACCTCTAGCTGCTACGTCGGTTGCCAATAAAATTTTAATGGCATGGTGACGGAATCGGCTCATTACTTTTTCGCGTTGTGCCTGACTTAAATCTCCGTGTAAACAATCTGCATTGTAACCATCTTTGATAAGTTTATCGCTAATATCTTGCGTTTCCATACGGGTAGTACAGAAGATAATCGCATAAATGTCTTCCGAGTTAAAATCTACATAACGCTTTAAGGCAGCATATTTATCTTTAGCATGAACCACCGCATATTGATGGGTGATATTTAAATTGCCCGAATTAGTTTTTCCTACACTAATTTCAAAGGGGTCGTTCATATACCTATTACCAATATTACGAATGGCTTTAGGCATGGTAGCGCTAAATAAACAAACTCTTTTTTCTGATGGCGTATGGCTAAGGATGTATTCTACA
>JAKRSG010000190.1 GCA_022402405.1 Bacteroidia bacterium
CGTCTGCCGAATTTTTAAAATTCCTAGATAGCAGAGGCTTGTCTCTCGGCTTGAACCTAAAAATAAAGTCAATTGAGTCGTTTGATAAAACCATGGTAGTGAGTTATGCCAATCGAAAATCCGAAACCTTGAGTCAGAAAGTTAGTGATAATATTTTGGTGGAAAAGAAATAAATTAGGTTGTAAAATTATGTTGCCTAATTGCATTAATAGGTTTATTACAATAAAGCTAAATTTTATTGATTTGAAAACATAGGATACCATCACTATATACAAGAATAGCCATACCTTTTCTGTTAACATAAAAATAGTATAACTGTTTATTCTTGAATTTGGTTGGAATTCTGGGGTCTGTTAAAAGTAGGTTATACAGCTCTTGTCCAGTAAATGCATTTACGACTCTAGCTAAATTATATTGAAAAATAAAAAGTAAACTATCTCTACAACTCGATATTTTATCTCTGGAACTGCTTAATCCCTCAATGTTATTTTCAAGTTTTATGCCGTCAGATGAGAGGTAATATAAATCATTATTTTCTATGATAAATTTATCTTTTATAGGTGCCAAATCTAAAATTAAGTTGTGATTATTATCTGCCATCCATTTCATATTAATATCAAATATTCTATTAGAATTATTGTTACTCAGTATGATATATTGGGAATTATTTTTAATTTGGTAAAAGTATTTTGCTCCTTCATTTAGTATTTCAAATGAGGTGCTTTTTAAATCACTATTATTTCTTCCCTCAATAATGAGAAGTTCTGTTGATTTAACTCGATTTTCTATTACAGGTAAGTTTTGCTTGTATGCTAATATGATGGCTTTAGAGTTTTTGTTATTTGAGTTCCAATTTAACCTCAATAAATCGATGTCTTGAAATTCATATTCATAGGTGTAAATTTGATTGCTATCTCGATTTCTAGATTCTATCCATATTGGGTAATTGAATAAGCTTTTAGTTTCATTCTTTTGATAAAATTGTAAATATTCTCCACCAATTGGGTCGTTTAATTTCCTTGTTGATGCAAAGAAATTTCCTTGATCTATAAATGCAAAATTCTGACTATTGAAATTTTGTATAAAATTTGTTTTTCTTTTGAGATTTCCAACCGAGTCAATTTCTATTGCCATTCCTCCATTTCTTATTATGGTGTTCGAATACTCATCCTCATATACCTGAAAAGCAGAAGAAGGTAGAAATAAAGATTCATCTTCAATGATTTGCCAATTAATCGAATTAGCTTCTGTTGGATTAGTTATTTTACCTTGCTCTATTTTTTCGCGTTTACAAGAAAAAAGCGCACAAAGAATAATACCTATAATTATAAAGTTTCTCACAAAACAAATTTATATGATTTAAAAATTCGTTTTTATTTAAATTTGATATGTTAATTATAAAATTTAATGATTCAGTCTAAACAACTATTTTTAAATTATTTTTGTCTTCAAATTGATAACAAGTAAATACGGCTAAACTATGAAGCAATTGTATCGAATTCTGGTTACTATACTTTTTTTTGGTATTTTATCAAATGGATATGCCTCTCATGTTATTGGCTCAGAAATGACCTATAGAACTACTGCAAATCCTGATGTTTATAGGGTGCAGGCCAAAATTTATAGAGACTGTTCGGGTATACAAATGTGTGCTAATTGTCCATCGCAATTAAGTGCTGCTTGTAATATTAATTTAACTATAAAAGGAGCTACCATTCCTGCTAGTTCTAATATTCCTGCCAACTCATGTGCAGAGCAGAGTTTTGGCACACAAGCTTTAACAGTTGTTACTTCTGTGAGTGGGTTTGATGTGGTTCAATTGTGTGCCGATCAAAAAACGGTTTGCACTAATTGTGGTACAAGAACCCCCGGAACCTTTTTACCAGGAATTGAAGTATACGTTTTCGAAGGCAATATCAATTTAGCATCTGTGCCTAGTTCTTGTTGCTTGGTAAATATAGGTTACTCTAGCTGTTGTAGAAATAATGCTAATAGCACTTTAGTTACACCGGGCTCTCTTAATTTTTATTCGCAGGTAACTATAAACAGATGTGCTAACTTTAATAATGCTCCGGTCTTTACTAATTCTCCGGTTTTTATTGCTTGTGCCGGACAAGATTTTACGG
>JAKRSG010000020.1 GCA_022402405.1 Bacteroidia bacterium
CAAAAAAGCCCTCATACTCACCACCACGAATAACAGATAAGTTATTTCTATCCTTATTTGGTTGAGCATATTCATATAAATAAACAGGTATCTGTATGTCTGAACCAACCCTTTGCGCCAACTTAACAGCATACTCAGCGGTTTCTTCCATGCTAATTCCACTAACCGGTATAAGCGGACAAACATCCGTAGCGCCCATGCGAGGGTGCTCCCCTTTATGTTTGCGCATATCTATTATTTCGGATGCTTTTTTAATGGCCAAATAAGCCGCTTCTATAACGGCATTAGGCTCTCCCACAAACGTTACCACTGTTCTGTTGGTGGCTTTTCCCGGATCTACATCCAACAACATAACCCCTTCTACACTTTCTATAACATCGGTAATTTGCTTGATAATTTGCAAATCATTTCCCTCACTAAAATTAGGAACACATTCTATTAATTGCTTAGCCATTTTTTAATATTTAAACTGCAAATAAAGTCAATTTTACCTATTCCAACTTTACTAAAAATAGAACACCCTCCACAAAAAACAAAATCTTGCCTTTTAGCTTCATTCATCAATGAAAACACAATACCGAGACCCAAAAGATTTCTTAATTTTTGAGAATATTATGCTCAGCAACACGAACAATAATCTGAATTCAGTTTTTATACCTATTTATTTTTATTAATTTCACAGAAATTTTTGTAAAATGAAACATTCAACACTTCAGGTGAGAAAAATAAGTTTGATTGAATACTTACTAGGTATTCAAGATGAAAAGACATTTGACAAGATAGAATCTTCCATTTATGAAAGTTTGAAAGCTATCAAGCCAGATGAAATTGTTTTTACAAAAGCTGATATCATTGAAAGAGCTAATTTTTCGGATAAGCAAATAAAAAAAGGACATGTAATCAGTCAAATTGAATTGGAAGAACAATCAAAAAACTGGTAATTCTATTGTGAAAATAACTTGGACTAATTTTGCCATTGCAGAGTTAAAAAAAATATTTCTTTACTACAGAATGATTGCAGGAAATCAAGTTGCTAATAAAATTAAAAAAGAAATATTTTCTGCAACAAAGCCGCTTACCAAACAACCCGAAATGGGAAGCATTGAGGAAACTCTTTTAGAGTTAAAACAAGGGCATCGATATTTAGTGGAAGGAAATTATAAAATTATTTACAGAATAATCCAAAATGAAATTTATATCACTGATATTTTTGATTGTAAGCAAAATCCAACAAAAATGAAAAGAGATTTAGCTACCTAACAATAACATCCTCCACAATATCGCAGTTGAGTTCTTTGTTGATGATATCTACCAACTTTTTACGCTGATAATTAAGTTCGTTTCTGAGAGCCGGAGAACTTAATGTAATGGTAACTTTGCCTTTATAAAGCTGAATTTTTTCTGTGTATTTAGCGATAGGTTCACCCATAATACGAGGCCATTCTGCCACTAATTTTGCCTCTAATAACTTGGGCTTTAACTTATTTTGATCTACCAATTGGTTTATCAAATCTTTTAAACTCTGTTCATCTTGAAACTTCATGGCTTATTATTTCGGGGTTCGAAGATGCGAAAAATCTAATTGGGAATTGTAATTTTTTAAAAACCTGCGTTAAATCAGTTATGAATCTCATTTAATTGGATATATTGCAATCGAGTTTTTTAGAATTATTATGACAAAAATTAAGTTTAACAACAGTAACGCATTATTTTTTAACACCTTACGAAACAGAGTCGACCAGTATTTTCAAGATAAGAAAATTAACCACACCGGAAATTTCCATTTGTACCTTAAGTCAATTATACTCCTTAGCATCCTCATAGCTTCATACATTATTTTAGTTTTCTTTACTCCCGAAAATGGCTGGATAAGCCTTGGCATTTGCGCCATAATGGGATTAGATATGGCAGCTATTGGATTTAACGTAATGCATGATGGGGCTCATGGTAGTTACAGCTCTAAAAAGTGGGTTAATAACATGATGAGTTATTCACTTAATTTATTAGGTGGTTCTAGTTTTATGTGGAAATTAAAGCACAATATAAACCATCATTCGTACACCAATATTGAAGGAATGGATGATGATATCGATATCAAGCCTTTCATCAGAGTACACCGCGATCAAAAAGGATATTGGTTCAACCGTTTTCAACACATTTATGGTTTGTTATTGTATGGTTTAACCTATCTATTCTGGATTTTCTTAAACGATTTCAAAAAGTATTTCTCCAGAAAAATATCTGAATTTACTCCAATCCGCAACATGAAGGCTTCTGAACATATTGCCTTCTGGTTAACAAAAATTGGATATGTAGGCTTATTCTTAATTTTACCTTTCTATTTTGCAGGTGTAGTTAATACGCTTATTGGATATGCCGTGGTGGTATTTGTAACCGGATTGGTAATTGCTATTGTATTTCAATTAGCTCACGTGGTAGAAGATGCTCCTTTTATAGACACACATGGCGAAGACACCAAAATTGAAACAGAATGGGCAGTGCACCAATTAAACACCACTTTTAACTTCGCTACCAAAAGCAAAATCGTAAGCTGGTTATTAGGCGGATTAAACTTCCAAGTAGAGCATCACTTGTTCCCTAAAATTAGTCATGTACACTACCCAGAATTAAACAAGATTCTGAAAAATACTTGTAAAGAATTTAACATTAATTACAATGAATTTCCAACCGTACTAAGCGCCCTAAGATCGCATTTATTGCACCTTAAGCACATCGGTTCAGCCGCGTAAGAAGTCCATAGTCCATAGACCATAGTCGATAGCAATACCTCTTTAATAAACAGATTTATTTCCTATCATCCTAACTATGGTCTATGGTCTATGGTCTATGGACTATGGACTAAATTACAAGTGTCTCTCCAGTCATTTCTGCTGGCACCGGAATACCCATTAAAGTTAGTGCTGTGGGAGCCAAATCTGCTAGTTTACCACTTTTAATTTTATGAGAAGGTATTGGTTCAATCAGAATTAAAGGAACATCATTGGTGGTATGTGCGGTGTTTGGAGATCCATCCTCTTCGTTAATCATATACTCCCCATTGCCATGATCGGCAGTAACCAACAAAGTATAATTATTCTTAAGGGCTGCATCTACAATTCTTCCCAAACATTCATCTACCTTTTCTATGGCTTTTATTTCGGCGGCAACTACGCCGGTATGACCAACCATATCTGGATTGGCGAAGTTTACACACATAAAATCTGCCTCATTTTTGGCAATTTCTTGCAAGGTAAATTCACATACCTGCTCGGCACTCATTTCAGGTTGTAAATCGTAAGTTGCCACTTTTGGCGATGGCGCCATGTGCCGTGTTTCCCCGAGAAATGGCGATTCTTGTCCGCCACTAAAAAAGAAGGTAACATGCGGATATTTCTCTGTTTCGGCAATACGCACTTGCTTTTTATTATGGGCAGCAAGCACTTCACCTAAGGTATTATTTAGCTCAATATCCGGAAACACAACCGATACATTTTTAAAGGTTTTATCATAATCGGTAAGCGTTACATAATGCAAGTTCAAGGCTTTCATATCTTGCTCTGGAAAATCTTGCTGCGTAAGTGCCATCGTAATTTCTCTACCCCTATCCGTTCTAAAATTAAAGTTTATCACCACATCGCCTTCCTCTATTTGCGCAATTGGTTTTTGGTTCGAACCAACACAAATAATAGGCTTTAAAAACTCATCGGTTTCACCGGCTTCATAACGCAATTGTATACATAGATCGG
>JAKRSG010000191.1 GCA_022402405.1 Bacteroidia bacterium
AAATCTACCGCGTTTATCAAAATGTGAGTCGATGATAACATTAGCCACAAATGCCAAACCTGTTGTAATTTTCACCTCGCCTTTTAAGTGAGCTAAATCGCTTTTACCTTGGTAAATCATGGTATTACTCATGGCCATGGCTCCTGCGCTGGTTCCTGCAATAACAAAACTTGGTTCAGACGAAAGCCTATCGTGCAGGATTTGGTATATCTCTGTACCACCAAAAATGCTCGTTAAACGCAATTGATCACCACCGCTAAACATAACGCCATCGCACGATTTAATACGGGTTATAAACTCCTGTTTGGCGGCATCTTGCCTATTACGGATAGAAAGTACACCAATATTTTTGCAGCCTATTTTTCCAAAGGCATCTAGGTAATTTTCGCCTACTTCATCTGGAATAGAAGAAGCGGTTGTAATAACTTCTATGCGCTTTTCGGTTCCGCCAAGCTCATCAACAATGCGCTTAAGAATCCCTAATTCAAAGAAATTTAAACGATTACGCTGAACAAAACCCTGCTCTAAATCGGTTCCCTTATCTTCTGCTCCTCCAATTGAGATGAGTTTGCCTTTTAACTTTTCCAATAGTATAATCTTTTATAATGGGCTGCGAAGATAAGTTTAGCAGTTTATTAGACAAATAAATATTGGAGAATATGATGCTAAAGGTTAATGCTTAAAAACCAATAAATAGGAGTACAAAAAATATCCATAATAAAATGGCGGTGATACCGATTAAAAGTCCAGTAACCGACATTACCTTTCCCAATAAATCATTTGGGTTGCCAAATGACTTTGTAATTCCTCTAGAACTAAATAATATAGATAAAATGCTGAAAATAGAGCTAAAGATAAGAGTAAATTCAGATCCCCAACTTAAGGATCCAAATACAAGAAAGGCAAGTGAAATGAGTGCAGCAGCAATTCCAAGGATAGCCCATTCATTTACCTCAGGATCTGGATTATTTATGTGAAGTATATTTTTTTTAGGCTTAGTTTCAGCTACAACTTTATAATCGTATACATTTAAAATTTTCTCTGGCTGATTTAATACTGTATATGTAACCTCCAAATCTGTAGAAGTAACTCTCTCTTCAAGAACTAATGTTTTTTGAGAAAGCTTCGAAGAATTTATTGTTGAAATTATATGTAAAGGGACTCTATTATTACCAATTTTAGCAATCGAAGTTTGAAGCTTTTTACCATGATAAATATCCTTCCAACCTATATAGACTCCCCTGTTATGAACGCGTTTTTGGATCGTACATGATGATAATACAATTACTCCTAAAAGAAAAAACAGTAATGCTTTAGGATATTCCATTACTTCTATTAAAAGCCCCCACCAAATGTTAAAATCAAGAGAAATATTATGGTTGGCCAAAATAACAAAGCCAAAATTCCTAAAATTAATCCAATGGTAGAAGTAACCCTACCTATCCTATCATATGGATTTGAAAATGATTTTGCTAGACCAATTGCACTCAATATGATTGATAGTAAGCCAAATAGTAAAGTTATTATTACAAACAATTCAAATTCAGATAATATTATGCTAGCAAAAATAGCTGCAATGGCAATTAATGCTAAAATCATCCCAGCTATACCAAAAATATTCAAATCAGGTTCTTCTTCGCTCCCCTTTGTGGGTTTTGTATTGTTTACCTTTTTAATACTTTTAACTCTGCTCTCTACAATTTTGAAAATGGGAGTTTTCTTTACTATAATAATCGGATTGATTTCTGTACCCGCTGAAATACTCTCTTCTGGCGCAGCTCCAAACTTCGAGTTCTCTGTTGCTTCCTCAACCTCCTGTTTAGACAAAACTTCCTCTTTCTCTTTCTCCTTCTCTTTCTCCTTCTCTTTCTCCTTTTTGGCTGTTTCCTTATTGTTGGTTTTATCCAATTTAGATTTACTGTTCCAATCTATATGAAACCCTCTATTGTGCACTCTTTTTTGAAAGGTACAAGAGCTAAATAATAAAATACTTAGAAATAGAAACGATAAAAAGTATGTAAGTTTTTTCATAGCTAAACAGAGTTAATTTTAGTGTAAAGCTAAAAATTATTTGGTTAAATACAACTCTGTTTGAGTGCTTGGT
>JAKRSG010000192.1 GCA_022402405.1 Bacteroidia bacterium
CTATAAGGCTACATTTGATTTACAAGGTGCGGTAGACCAAGAAATGTTTAATGATAGTAACGATATGAAGAAGTTCTTTTCGTTACATTACCCTAAATTAGAACTCAGCTTTTTAGATATTTATCTGCCTTTAGACAATTTTATGGTAAGGCCAAGCATAGATAGTTACCAAGCCATAGAATCTGGTCTGAACCGAAAGTTAACCATGTACATTGCCGAAGGGTTGGTGATGATGTTGCTTTTACTTTGGGGCATGATTGTTATTTACAGAAGTTTCAAGAAAGAGCTGTTCTTAAAAAAGCTTCAGAATAATTTTCTATTATCAGTAACACATGAGCTTAAAACACCCCTAACTGCCATGAAATTATACATGGAAACTCTATTGAAGAGAAACATGAACCCAGATCAAATACAAGTGATTGCAGAAAACTCGCTTAACGAAACCAAACGCCTACAAGAACAGGTTGAAAAACTATTGTTATCTGCACAATTAGATAGCAATAAGTATGAATTAGAAAAACAGAATATCAATTTAAGTGAGTTGGTAAGCGAGCATATTGCTCATTATAATAAGCCACGACAAGAAAAAGACAGAATTTTTACAGAAATTGAAGAGCAGTTAATTGTAAAGGCCGACCCAGCTGCCATTGAAATGATTTTGAACAACTTACTTAGTAATGCTGAAAAATATGGTGGTGAAATTCCATCAATTAAAGTTGTTCTTAAATCTAATCAAAAGCAAGTTATTTTACAGGTAATCGACGAAGGTTCAGGAATTTCGGATGCTGATAAGCGAATGTTGTTTAATAAGTTTTATAGAGTTGGCGATGAACAAACCCGAAAAACAAAAGGAACTGGCTTAGGGTTATTCATTGCGAAACATCTGGTAAATTTGCACAAAGGCAAAATAAGCGTTTGTGACAATCAGCCAAGAGGAACAATTTTCGAAATAAAACTAGAATCAGATGCAAACTAGAATATTATTAGTAGAAGACGAAGTACATCTACAACATGCCATCAAACTTAATTTAGAGTTAGAAGGTCACCAAGTACACATTTCTGGAAATGGCGCAGATGCTATAAAAGTATTTAGGGAGCAGAAATTTGATTTAGTTGTATTAGATATCATGCTGCCAGAAATGGATGGATTAATGGTTTGCGAAAACATGCGTTTGTATGATACTCAAATTCCAGTTTTATTTTTATCTGCTAAAAACACTCCTGCCGACAGGATAAATGGCCTTAAAAAAGGGGCTGATGATTATCTTACTAAGCCTTTTGAATTGGAAGAACTCATACTTAGAGTTAATCTTCTACTCCAAAAAAGCAGACAAATAAAAAACAGCAAAGGCAATACAGTTCCAAAGTTATTTCATTTTGGCAACAATTGGATAAACTTTGAAAACTCCGAAGCTTTTGGTATTAATGGCAAATTTGAACTTACCAAAAAAGAAAGTATGCTCATGCGTTTACTTATAGAAAATAAAGAGCAAGTGGTGAGTAGAGAACATATTTTAAAGGTAGTTTGGGATTATACTGTTATTCCTAATACAAGAACTATTGATAACTTTATTCTTGCACTTAGAAAATACTTTGAAGAAGACCCCAAACTACCTGTTTATATTCAGTCGGCCAGAGGAGTTGGTTACCGATTTACACTACCCAATAAATAGCTTAGTTTAAATCACAACTAAACATCCATCGTATTCCAAACTTATCTGTAAGTGAGCCAAAGCGAGCACCCCAGAAAGTGTCTTGTAATTCCATATCAACCTTACCGCCTGCTGCTAAGTTGGCAAATATTCTATCCATTACAAAAACCTCCACAAAGCTAAGCATTAACTGACTGTTAGGAGGCATTTCGGTAGCGCGGATATCATCGCAACCCATCAGTTCATTGTCGCCAAACTTTAAATCAATATGCATTATTTTCTTTTCCATTCCAGGCGGAACTTCCATGGGAGAATCCTCGAACCTATTTATATCCGTAATTTCGCCCTCTAATGCCTGCGCATAAAATTGAAAAGCAGATTCACAAGTTCCATTAAAATTTAAGTAAGCTGTAAGTTTCATTTGTTATAAATTAAGCAACAAATGAA
>JAKRSG010000193.1 GCA_022402405.1 Bacteroidia bacterium
TATTTATAGTTTGCTCAAAATAATTTACGTTACCCAAAGCATGTATTTCAAAAACCGTATTAAGATTACTACCTGTTTTACCTTCCATAGCTACAAATCGGTAACCTGCTGTCCAACCCCAATGCATTGATGGTGACTTTGGTGCAAGTGGGTGTCCTGCTGCCCATTGTGTGGGGTCTTGGTTATTTTGTGGTGCATTCACCCCAATGCTGAAAGTGATACCTTCAATAGCATTTACAGATAATGAACTTAGGTCAATATCAGTAGAAGTTGCATTAGCTTTTACTAAAGCATACACATCGGTGGCATTCATCGTCATTCCACCATCGTGTTTCACTTTAATTGATGATACATAATACTCTAACCTTGATAAGTTAAACCCATTACCTAAATTGTTACTCGAGGCTTGATTAAAAGCGAATGGCTGTCCAGCCAAACGGTGATGTACTCTTAGCACTACATTTTTTTGCGCAAATGCAACAACACTTGTTGCAGCAAATACCATTGTTAAAATTAGTGATTTCATTTTTTATTGAATTAAAATTTTGTGATAAATTGATGAGTTTGAATTGGTAATTTTTAAAAAATAAATACCCGCTTTGGTATTTGGTTCAAGTAAAATTGTTTGATGTCCTACTGAAAGTTGTTGATTAAACAATTGCCCATAAAACTTGCCGTCCAATCCATATAAACTTACTTCTACATTACCATGAAGTTTGTTTATAAAACTTAGTTGTGCCTCATTATTCAAAGGATTTGGAAAAATCGAAACACTACTAATCAAATTATTTTCCTTCACCCCAGTAAAGCCCGTTTTAAAAACTTTCAGCTGGGATAAATAGGTGTTGTCACCATCTTTGTGTCCTTCAAAGTTTGAGTTAAATGCGCCATAAAAAACCACTTCATTTACGCTATCAGGGGCAATCCAATCAAAAGTCCAAGTTTTGCTATCTACTCCATCAACTCCTGCTGCTCGATAAGTAACGTATTTGTTATCTCCAACTAATTTTGTTGTAGTTGTGTCAGAAATTATCAGCGTGCCTAGGAGTTTTCCTGTAATGGATTGTGGCGAAATGGAGAAGCCGAATCGAGTTCCACCAACTTCTGTATTTTTTGCTGTAATGGTGTATTTGGTGTTAGGTAGAAATCCAGTTGAAGGAATAGTTGATGTTATCCAACCTTCAACATTTGTGGCTTTTCCACCATGGCAAACCGTACAATTTTTTAGCGAATCACCGGGTGAACCAGTAAAACCGGGTTCTGTTCCATCACGCTTACCAAGTATTGTTGGCCCAAATGATTGTATCAATATTACAACGGGTAATATCAATAAACTTCTGATGATAATTTTTTTCATGGTTTGTTATTTAATGGTTTCTACCGTTTTGCCACATGTGAGCATTTGTGAGCCATAGTAAGGATTTTTAATTGAGATTTCTTTACTTAACCAATTTGCACCTTTACCATTGTTATACATTGGACAATTTTGATAGTAAATAGGTACTTGTTGCTTTGAAACTTTAATTAGTACATACATATTTTTTGAGAGTGTTGTAAAGTGATCTCTTTGATGGCTTGCATCTGTAGTCTCTGTGATATGTTCTGTGTCAAAAGCCAAATCTTTCATTACTTTCATCCAAACCGTGTGTTCTTCTGCTGATAGCTTATCCATCTTTACAGCACCGATATTTAGAAGTAAATCTTTAGCTATTGCTGAAGCAACCTTTCCATCTGATTTTATCAAAGCATCTTTCAATAAAAAGTAGTTATCAAAAATTGCTTGTAATTGATTTGTTTCTTTTTTGACTTCTGTTATTTCTTGGTGGTTTTGGGTTAAATGGTTTTCAGCTACCTCTGTTTTAGAAACAGAAGCTTTTTTCACCCTATCGTATTGGCAGCACTCATGCAAATTGGCATATGTATCATCTGGTGCAAGAAATTTATCACTATCATAACCCGCCAAAGCAACTCGCTTCAATATTTCATCTTGGTTGGTTAATGAGCTATCGTAAGTTAGATTAGCCATTTTAGTATCTTTATTCCAATCAA
>JAKRSG010000194.1 GCA_022402405.1 Bacteroidia bacterium
TTTTGGGGAGCTGGAAGTCAAATCATAAAGGCTCAGAGTAATTATACAACTTTGGTTAACCCCTTTGTGGGTACTGGTGGTCACGGACATACATTCCCGGGTGCGGTGGTACCATTTGGTATGGTGCAGGTTAGTCCGGATACGCGTATTGATGGAAGTTGGGATGGTTGCAGTGGATATCATTATTCAGATTCTATTATTTATGGGTTCAGCCATACACATTTGAGTGGCACGGGCGTTAGCGATTTTGGTGATATTTTGTTGATGCCAACCAAAGTGGATAAACCAAGTTTTACACATAAAGATTATGCATCAAAATTTACCCATGCTGATGAAGTTGCAAAGCCCGGTTTTTACAGTGTAAATCTAACACAAAAGGGAATAAATGTAGCATTAACCGCAAGCACAAGAGCGGCATTTCATCAATATACTTTTTCTAAAAATGGCACCCATCAAATAGTGTTAGATTTGTTGCACAGAGACAAATTATTGGATGGTAAAATTAATGTGATAAACAACAAAACCATCAGCGGATATAGAAGAAGCGAAGCTTGGGCAAAAGATCAATATGTATATTTTTATATTGAGTTTTCGAAAGAGTTTATTTCTAAAACGGACAATGGCAAAGACAGAAAAAATGCCACTATTTCATACTTTACTTTTAACACAAAAAAGGGAGAAAAATTAAGCGTAAAAGTGGGTATAAGTTTGGTTGATGAAGAAGGAGCTAAAAGAAATTTATTAACAGAAATTCCGCATTGGGATTTTAATAAAACAAAACAAGAAGCAGAAGATTTATGGCAAAAAGAATTATCTAAAATAAAGGTTAAAGGAGGCACAAAAACCGAAAGAGAAATATTCTACACAGCCCTATACCACTGCTTCATTCATCCATCCACTGCAAGTGATATAGATGGTAGATATCGCGGTAGAGACCATAAAATATATCAAGATACCAGCTTTACTTATTATTCTGTTTTCAGTTTATGGGACACCTTTAGAGCCTTACATCCCCTATTTAATTTGGTTCAGCCAGAAAGAAATGTAGACTTTATTAAAACCTTTTTGGCCCAATACAAACAAGTTGGTAGAATGCCCATGTGGGAGCTTGCAAGTAACGAAACAGATTGTATGATTGGCTATCATTCTGTAAGTATAATTGCAGATGCGTTGGCAAAAGGCAACCATAATTTTGATAAAAAATTAGCCTTGGAAGCATCGCTTGGAACCGCAAAAAACCATAAATATGGAGCTGAAACTTTTCATAAAAAAGGCTATTTAACGGTAGAAGACGAAAGCGAAAGTTTAAGTAAATCGCTGGAGTATGCCTATAATATTTGGTGCTTAGACCAGATTAAAAAACATGTGGGAGAATTGCCCAACAAACATCAAAGTTTTCCGGTATGGCAACAAGTTTATAACCCAGAAACAGGCTTTATGCAACCGCGTAAAAATGGTGCTTGGTATGAGCCATTCGACCCTCGAGAGGTAAACAATAATTATACTGAAGCCAATGCCTGGCAATATACCTTCTTTGTGCCTCAAGATATTTTAGGCTTAATTTATGCCATGGGCGGAAAAGCCGCATTTGAAAGCAAACTCGATTCACTTTTTAATGCCGACACCAAAACTACTGGTCGCACACAAGCCGACATTACCGGACTTATTGGTCAGTACGCCCATGGAAACGAACCTAGTCACCACATGGCCTATTTATACAACTATGTTGGCAAGCCAGAAAAAACGAAAATGCGCGTAAAACAAATCTTAAAAGACATGTATCAAAACGCACCCGATGGCTTATCAGGCAACGAAGATTGCGGACAAATGAGTGCTTGGTATGTGTTAAGCGCATTGGGTTATTACCCCGTTACACCAGGCTTAAACGAATATCAAATAGGCTATTCTATTTTTGAAGATTTCAGCTTAGCAGATAGCACCCAAAACAACGCCATTAGAAAAAATGCCTATATCGGGCTGAACCCAAAATCCGCCGCAGATTATGTATCGGGAACACTTCTGCCATCTCCAATTATTATAGCCAATAGCAATACATTTACAGATAGCCTTCGAATAGAGATGAAGCCAAATTTTAAAAATGTAAAAGCTGATATTTATTATTCAATAAAGTATAATGATTCTATTAGCGAAGAAAAATACCAACTTTATACGAATGCATTTTACCTAAAATCGAGTGCAGAAATACATGCTATAAGCTCTATTAATTGGCAAGGAGAAATGAAGAATTTAGAAAGCAGTGCTAAGTTTTATAAACGTAGTAATTCTTGGGAAATAAGTCTGCAACAAAAATACAACAGACAATACACTGCAGGCGGACCAGAAGGATTAATAGACGGTATTTATGGTCATACAGACTGGCGCAAAGGCTCGTGGCAAGGCTACCAAAACTGCGATTTTGAAGCTATAGTTGACCTAAAAAAGGTAAGTGAAATTAACTATGTTTTTGCCAACTTTTTGCAGGACCAACGTTCTTGGATTATGATGCCTAAAAGAGTTTTATTTTGGGGTTCAGAGGATGGCAAAAATTATACTTTACTTACAGAAATAGGTCACCAAACACCCGAAGAAACCCAAGAAAACATCATTGTAAAACTAGAACAAAAATTAACTAAACCGAGCAAAGTAAGGTACCTAAAAATCAAAGCTGAAAATTTTGGCAAATTGCCAGCTTGGCATATTAGTGCGGGCGAGGAAGCTTTTATTTTTGTAGATGAAGTTGGGGTGAGATGAATTATGAATTATGAAGTATGAATTATGAAGTATGAAGTATGTTGCTCACCAAAACCGCCCAACCTTTTTCTGATACTCCTTGTACTTTTTTCCAAATTGCGTTATAAGTTTCTGCTCTTCTAAGTGGGTGCCTACCACTAAATACAAAGAGCTTAATAATACAAACTCTAGGTTGGCATAATGAGGTTTATATAACAAATACGACCAAAGAAAAATAAAACTTGCAGTATAAAGTGGGTGACGAGCATATTGGTTCAGGCCTTTTGTATTAAGGGTTTCTGAGAGCGCTGGGTTAAATGTTTGTTGGCGCCATTGTTGGATGCCTATAAATTCTTTGGCGCTATAATTCTTAAAACTGAGCAACATAAGTGTTAATCCAACACCCATGAATAAAAGAGCAAAACTCTGCATCAAAGGTATTGGTTCAAACAGAAATGTGGGATGTATGGTTCTTTGAAAATAGAATGCCCAAGTAAAAAAAAGGATCGACTGTAGGTTATATATAAAACGATAACTTCTATTTAGGATTGGCAAACTTCGTGTGAGTCTTTCTTTAATATTATTTGCGGCCAAAAGGCTGTGTGGCACAAAGAAAAGCAACCATAATATTCCTAATTTAACGTATTCCATTATACCACTACTTGGTCTAAAATCTTAACACCTTTTTCAGTTTGTTGCACGGTGCATGCCGCGTGAAACGGATCGTGTTCAAAATATAAAACCCAGTTATTTTCTGCTGCCATGGCTAAGATATCTGTTTTTTCTTTCATGGTATCTAAAGGCCTTACATCATAACCCATCACATATGGAATTGGTAGGTGAGCTTGAGTAGGAATTACATCTGCCAGATACAATAATTTGGTGCCCTTATATGGTATTAATGGGTGCATCATATGTTGGGTATGTCCCTTAGAAAACAAGATATCTATATCCTTATGAAATTGCTGTCCGGGTTGCAATAATTGCAACTGACCACTCTCTTTGATAGGCAAAATATTCTCTTTTAAAAAGCTTGCTTTTTCCCTCGGGTTCGGACTCATAGCTTCATTCCAATGGTCTTCTGCCACCCAATAAATAGCGTTTGGAAAGGCTGTTTCTAACTTGGTTCTATCGGCATTATATTGAATACTACCTCCACAATGATCAAAATGCAAGTGGGTTAAAACCATATCAGTAATATCATTTCTACTAAAGCCATGTTTGGCTAAGGAAGCATCCAAAGAAAAATCACCATGTAAAAAATAGTATCCAAAAAACTTAGCATCTTGCTTAGAACCCATGCCGTTGTCTATTAAAATTAATCTATCTCCGTCTTGAACCAACAAGCAACGCATGGCCAAAGAAATCATATTATTATCATCGGCAGGATTTAACTTATGCCAAATACTCTTAGGAACAACGCCAAACATAGCGCCCCCATCTAACTTAAAATTTCCTGTTTCTATTGTAAATAATTCCATCAAACAAGAATAGTAAATTATGTCATTTTAAAAAACTAAATGTCACCTTAACAAAGTAACATTGCCTGTAATGGTTTTAAAAGCACCATTTCTACCATACCCTTTTGCCAAGTAAACATATACATCTGCTTGCGCTGGCTTGCCATTAAAACTGCCATCCCATGCCTCATTCATGTCTGTGGTTTCGAATACCAACTCTCCCCACCTATTGTAGATTTGGAGTTCAAATTGTTTTACAAATACGCCCTGAACCAAAAAGCCATCGTTCAAATTATCGTTATTACAGGTAAATGCATTTGGTGCAAACAATCGGGGCAGGGTTTCTATACATGCTCTATTGGATACACTCTCAATCCAAGCACTATCGTGTTGGTAAGCTAATACTTCGTAGCAATAAAAATCTTGATTTAAGCTAATGTACGGATGTTGATATTGCAATGAATCTGTTGGTATTCGTGTGGCAATTTTTTCTTTAACGCCCATACTATCATTATAAAAGAATAAATCATATTTCTCTACTCCCGAATACCATTTTTCATAAGCACTCCAAGTTAAAACCGGATCTTCACTCAGCTTATCTTTTTTAACCATATCCAATTTTAATAGAATGGTTTTTGCCTTATTAGATGGCGTTCCCACTCCCCCACATTCATCTTCTATTTGCATTGTATATTCATACGAATAGTTCTGCACATCTACTTTTTTATCTATATAAAATGTATCGGTTGAACCTAAAACAATTCGTTCAAATGCATTTTTAGGATCTTTGCTAGTTTTGGTGAGGACAAACTTAAACGGGTATTTATGGCTTACTCTGTTCCAAGATAAAAGCACTTCAGCATTATTATAAACTGTAGCTCTTACAACATGTGGAACTGGCAATATAGGCTTATAAATGGGAATAGCTGCCGCTGTATCACTCCATGAAATAAGCTGTTTAGTATTAGCTTTTATCTTATACCTATGAATAATTTTACAAGTAATATTACTGTCTACATAACTCAAAACATCTCCATCAAGCTTGGCAATTTCTAAAAACTCTTTAGTGCTTTCATTTAACCTATAAATAACATAATGTTCTACCGAATCCCATCCTTTATAAGGCGTCCAATTTAATACATTAGCGTTCTCCACTCCTATTGCTTTTAGCTCAACAGTAGTATGAATGATACTTGGTTCAGACCAATTACCACAAACATCTTTGGCTAACACTGCGTATGAATAAGTATAAACAAGTGTGTTTAAATTTTCGAAATATGGAAAGGTATCAAGTGTATTTTCTATAATCCTGCTTTTTAAAAACTGAGTTCCATTCCAATCATACTTTACTTGATATAATTCAAAATCGGGTTCGGTATTAGGGGCAAAACTAAATGAAACACTTTGATCGGATACCACACTCGCCGCATAGGGCTGCGGAACCTCTGGAGCTACTAAGTCTTTAAACACCTGAAAAGCCATACTATCTTGTTTACTTGCCACACAACCCATTATATCTGTTACCCTAAACAATACGGGAATATTACCAACACGGTTGCTTGTGTATAGGTGCGGACCAAGCGTGAACAGTGTATTTCCGTCGATATTCCACATGTAAGATTGTATGTCTTTATTATGTTTAACTGTACCTGTAAGTTCCACCACATCTCCTAGGCAACTTCTCTGTTTATTTATACTAAAATCTGGAACCGGACTTTCAAAAACCTCAATAGTATCAATAGGTTCGAACCCAATTTTACAACCATCTGCATCTGTAATACTTAGTTGAGGTATATACCTTCCTTCTTTGGTATAAACATATTTTGTATTAGCGTTAGTATCTAAAATACCATTTCCTAAATCCCATGTAATTTTGGTATTAACACTCGCCAAAACACTAAAACTAACCTCATGCGGACTACAACCTACAAGTGGTGTAATAGAATAACTTCCACTTGGTCCGCCAACTATAACAATATTAGAAATTGTTTTGTTGGCAGTACAACCCAAACTATCTGTAACATTTAAGGTAGCAGAGTATGCACCAGCTTTTAAAAACACCCTACTTGGGTTCTGAAGTGCAGAACTTATTCCATCACTAAAATCCCATTGCCATTTTACAATTGGTGTAGAACCAGGCTCACTATAATCGGTAAAAAATGTTGGTGGTCCCGGACAATTAATTTGTTTTGGGAAGGCATCAAAATCTACCTTTGGCGGACCAACTTTTAAAGAAACCACCTTTTCAATAGTATCAATACAACCATACGAATCAAAAGCCATAAGTTTCAAAGAAAAGCTAGTATCTTGATTAAATACACGAATCAAATTTCGATTTAAAGTTCTATGTCCGTTAAGCTCCCAGAAAAAAGTTAGAGGGGTAATTCCAATCAGTTTATCCTGAATAGGAGTAAAAATAAACGAATCCTGCAAACACGTTTTTACTTGCCTATACGTAAAATCAGGCCTAGGTTGTGATACTAATATTTTCTGTTTCTGGCTGAACCTACAACCAAATGAATCTACTATAATCAACTGCATATTAAAACCCGAATCTTGCTGCAAAGGAGCCTGAGTATAGGTATATCTCATGCGCATGGAATCGGGATGAGAAGATATAATGGAATCGCCATTCCCAAAATTCCAAACTCTAAATTTTATTGGATTATCCGTTATGCTGGAGTCTGTAAATTGAACCAACAAAGGTGCGCAGCCAAATATGGGTGCCGTTTTTAGCTTGAGTGTTGCACCAAACACCTCAATAGAATCTGGCAATGTAATGCCAAACACACAATTTTGCATATCGGTAACATACATGCTCACCGGAAACTTACCAGGAGTGGTTAGTTTAATGGTAATAGAATCCCCTCCATAAAACCTTTCCCCAATTTTAAACAAACAAAACCTTAGCGGCGATGTGCTTACAGTGGTATTCTTTAATGTAATCTCCATAGGATTACATCCCCTCATGGCCGAGATATAAAAACTAGGTTCAACCATATGATTGATGTGTAAGGTATCTCTGTAAGTATCCACACAGCCGGTAAGGGTATCCGTAACCTCTAACTTAACAAAATAGGTTCCATTGCTATCATAAAAATAAGGTTTAAACTCCTCAAATTCGGTTAGCGTATCGAAGAAGGAAGAATCACCAACACCCCAATCCCATCTATATAAATGACCACCTTTTGTTTTATTCTCAAAAACCACTTGTCGTTTATCACATTCGGGTTGAGTATAGCCAAACTTAGCAATGGGAGCGTTTATTCGTATGTAATCAATTCTTGTTTTTGTTGTTTTACACCCTCTATAAATAGCTTCCAATTTAATGGTAAATACTCCAGTATCTTTAAAGGTAACTTCATTACCAAATATTTTTAAAATGCGACTTGTATCACCAAAATCCCATTTGTAAATAATATCCAAATTCGGATTAATACTTGTATTTTTAAAAACCACAGGCTGCTCATTATAACAATAAACATGCTTTTCGGTTATAAAATCTACATGCACATTTCCACCAACTAAAATACTGTCTTTTGCCACCGACCAACAACCGTTTTCGGTTTGGGCATAAAGGGTAACATAATATTTACCAGTATCTGTATAGTTATAACTAGTAAGCTCAAATGGCACAATGGTATCACCAACTTTTTTGTCGATTGTCCACCTAAAAGTAGTAAGCTTAATAAAGTTAGTATCCTCCACAGAAAATTCTACCAAAAGCGGCGGACACCCACTCTGCCTGGAGAAATTAGGAATTACATAAACAGGCCGAACTGCTATATAAGCCTTCCTTATTAGCGTATCAGTACAACCATTGCTGCTTCTTGTAACCAATCTTACGTCGTAATTTCCAAAACTTGAATATATATGTAAAGGCTGTCTTTGAGTAGAGGTTTGTCCATCGCCAAAGTCCCAAAACCAAGCCACAGCATTAGCACTCGAATCTATAAACTGAACCCTGGCAGGTAACCTACAATGTTTGGTTGTATCGGCATAAAAATTAGATTTTGGTCCGGGCTGAACCGAAAAAAACATAGGCTTGGTAATACTCGTTGTACAAGCCCCAGAACTTACCTGAAGCGTTACTGAATAATTTCCGGCTTTCAATTTCTGAAGTTGCAAATCTCTAAAAATAGAAATTGCAGAATCATTAAGTTTCCAAAGATGTGAGAATACACGTGCATTAAAATTGGTAGTATTTAATATCAAAAACCTCGACGATTCGCAGAGCATACTGCCATCAATAAGCTTAAAATCTGGACGAATATCGGCGAGTTGAACAAAATTTGGCTTAACAACTTGAACGGTACATTGTGTTGCATTAATTACACGAAGTGTTACGTTGTAATTCCCAAATTGCGTATAACTCTCTGTTGGATTAGGCAATACACTTTGCTTATTGTTTCCGAAGTCCCAGGCGTATTGGTAGCTGCCAACCGGACTAACCGTTGAACTAAATTGAGTAGAAAAAGGTAGGTTACAATCAAACTGTTTGCTGGCAGTAAAATCTACACTTGGAGGCGTTAACCCTTGTATATAATTTGTTTTAGTTAGCGTATTTGTGCAACCATTAGCATCCCTAACCATTAAACTCACATGATAAAACTTAGCTTGAGAATATGTAGTTGTAGGATTTTTTTGCGAAGATGTATTTCCGTTACCAAGGTCCCAAGACCAAGCTATAATACTGCTTAAAGAAGAAATACTAGAATCAACAAACTGGACTACTTTAGGAACACAAAATCGGTTTTGGTTCAGGCCAAATGCAACGCCTGGAATAGGATAAACGGTTATATAATCGTTGATGGTTTTAAGATGAACGCCGTTGATATTGCTTACTCGTAGGCTTACTGTGTATTTGCCAGGCACAGAATAAGTAGCAGATGGATCTTTAAGTGTGGATGTATTTCCATTGCCAAAATCCCATAAATAGCTTTGTGGGTTATTGGTTGAAAGGTCGGAAAACTGCACCGTAAAAGGCGCACATCCCTGTGTTTGATTGGCAGAAAAATTGGCAACAGGCTGACTCGTTCCCACTAAAAATGAAAACTGAAAAAGTAAAAATAGTATGTATACTCTTTGGTAAATCAACGAATCTATAGGCAATAAGGATTTTTAAACTGGAAATCAACTTATTCAAAGTTCTTCAATTTTTTATACAAATCCAAGGTATTGATAATACTCTAAGTAAAAAAAAGAGATTTCGAGCGAAGCGAGAAACACTAAATATCTCTCAAAGAAATTTCAAATCTTACCATTTCATTATTTACATTTGTAAATAAAACACCCATGAAAAAACTAGCTATACTCTTACTTTTAAGCATACCATTTTTTGCTAGTGCTCAAGATAATGTAGATGAAAAAATGTTGAAACCTAGCGATACTAGCAAAGTTGAGGTATTAACATTTTCCGAAACGATGCCAGAGTTTCCGGGCGGTACAGAAGAATTATACAAATTCATTTCGAAAGAAATGAAGTACCCAAAGAGGTTAAAAAAAGAAAAAATAGAAGCTCGTGTTATCTCCAAATTTATAATCAATAAAGAAGGTGGCATCGAAAACATTCAAATATTAAATAAAGTAGAGCCCGAATTTGCAGAGGAAGTTGTTCGTGTATTAAGTATTATGCCTAATTGGAAACCTGGGATGCAAATGGGCAAACCTGTAAATGTTGTTTTTACTCTTCCTATCTCATTTAAACTAAAGTAAAAAAGTGCGCGTACATTTTATATCAATTGGCGGTGCAGTGATGCACAATATGGCTATTGCTTTACATAAAAAAGGGTATCAAGTAACGGGTACCGACGATGAAATTTATGAACCTGCATTATCGCGTTTAAGAAACTATGGCCTGTTGCCCGATGCTTTTGGCTGGCAACCAGAACGTATTACCTCCGATATTGATGCCATCATTTTAGGCATGCACGCTAGAAAAGATAATCCAGAGATTGCTCGTGCACAAGAATTGGGTTTGAAAATATATTCGTTCCCAGAATATATGTACGAACAAACCAAAGACAAACTCAGAATAGTTGTTGGTGGTAGTCATGGTAAAACCAGCACCACCGCCATGATTTTACATGTATTAAACTATCATAATTTAGAATTTGATTATTTGGTAGGCTCCCAGTTGGCGGGGTTTGAGACAATGGTTGGGTTCAGCCATTCTTCTAAAATTGCCGTTTTTGAAGGAGATGAATACCTAACCTCTGCCCTCGATTTACGCCCGAAATTTCATGTTTACCAAGCAGATATTGGGATCATTACGGGCATTGCATGGGACCATATAAATGTGTTTCCAACCTTTGAAAATTACCTGTCTCAATTTAAAAAATTTGTACAATACATTCCTTCAAATGGTGCCATTATTTATTGTGAAGCCGATGGAGAAGTTAAAAAACTATTAGATGAAACGCCCGCAACTTGCGAAAAAATCCCTTACCAAACACCAACTTTTAAAGTAGAAAATGGTCAGTTTATAGTGCAAACAAATGATGGAGATGTTCAATTAAAATTCTTTGGCTCACACAACTTACAAAACATGATGGCAGCCATGCACGCCTGTATAAAGGCTGGCCTGAACCAAAGTCAATTTTTTGAGGCCATACAGAGCTTTACTGGCACCGCTAAACGTTTAGAAACCATAAAAGAAACTGAAAATAGTTTAATTTATAGAGACTTTGCACATGCACCTTCTAAGTTAAAAGCTACTGTTAATGCAGTGAGAGAACTGTATCCAAATAGAAAATTAATTGCCGCATACGAGCTTCATACTTACAGCAGTTTAAACAAAGATTTTCTACCTCACTACAAAGATAGTTTGGTTCAGGCAGATGTTAGAGCTGTTTTATTTAGCAAACATGCGCTCGAGATAAAAAAGATGCCTATGCTTAGCAAGGAAGAAGTAGCCAATGGCTTTGGAGAGGGCGTGCAGGTGTTTACAGACAAAAACGAGTTACATCAATTTATTCAAACCCATTACACCGGAAACGAAAACATGCTTCTTATGAGCAGCGGCACTTTCGATGGAATGGATTTGAATTTTTAAAATATAACTATGAAATACTCTTTCTCAACACCTCAATTTTAGCCTCTGCATCTGCTTTTTTCTGGCGCTCTTTTTCTACCAATTCTGGCTTAGCGTTGGCAACAAACTTTTCGTTGCTCAACTTCGCATCTACAGATTTAATGAAACCTTCGAGGTATGCTATTTCTTTAAGTATTTTCTCTTGTTCTGCCGCTGCATCTACTTGTAAATTCAATATTACAAATACCTCATCGGTGTCTACAGGCAATAAGGTGCTTGATGCAGGCTGTGCTTCCACAAACTCAATAGCACTTACATTTGCCAATTTCTTAATCAAAAACAAATACGGTTGATATAAACCTTGATCTTTAGCTTTGATAAATATTTCAAATGCCTCTTTCGGACTCAAGCCTTTTGAGTTTCTGAGATTACGAATTTGCTGAATAGTTTCGAACACGCGAGATAAATCTGGCGAAACTTGTTTACTGGCACTTGGATAAGCCGCAATACAAATAGAATCTCCAGCTTTACGCTCACTCATATTTTGCCAAATTTCTTCGGTTATAAATGGCATAAATGGATGCAATACTTTCATCAATTCTTCAAAGAAAGCCAGCGTGGTTAGATACGTGCTTTCGTTCATTGGTTCACCATAAACTGGTTTTACCATTTCTAAATACCAAGCACAAAAATCATCCCATATTAGCTTGTAAATGCTCATCAACGCCTCACTTAAACGATAGGCTTTGTACTTCTCATCAATATCTACTAAAGCATCCGAAAGCCTACCTGCAAACCAATGCGCACTAAGCTTATTAGCATCTAGTATCTCTTGGCTGAACCCATTATCTGGCTTCACTTCCCAGCCTTTTACTAATCGGAAAGCATTCCAAATTTTGTTAGCAAAATTTCTTCCTTGTTCAACCTGACTATCATCAAACAAAATATCATTACCCGCAGGAGAACATAGCAACATCCCCATACGCACTCCATCGGCGCCGTATTTGGCAATTAAATCGAGCGGGTCTGGAGAGTTACCTAACGATTTACTCATCTTACGACGTTGTTTGTCTCTAACAATGCCCGTATAATAAACATTCTTGAAAGGCTTTTCTCCGCGCCATTCATATCCAGCCATTATCATTCTAAACACCCAGAAAAACATAATTTCTGGTGCAGTTACTAAGTCGTTAGTTGGGTAAAAATGTTTGATATCTGCATTATCAGGGTTTTCAAATCCATCAAAAACAGAGATTGGCCATAACCACGAACTAAACCAAGTATCTAATACATCTTCGTCTTGGTGTAAGTGCATGGGCTGCTGGCTGCTGGCTGCTGGCTCCTGGCCATTTTTCGATTTTGCTATTAATAAAGCTTCGGCTTCAGTTTTGGCAACTGCTACTAAGTTGCCTTTTTCATCGTACCAAGCTGGAATTCTTTGTCCCCACCAAAGCTGCCTACTAATACACCAATCTTTGATATTGTCTATCCAATGTTTGTAGGTGTTTTTCATTTTAGCGGGATGAAACTGAATTTCATCACTCATTACAGCATCCAAAACCTCCGGGTTTCTGGCCATAAATTGTTTCATATCTACCCACCATTGAAGACTCAATCGTGGCTCAATAACGGCGCCTGTGCGCTCGCTTGTACCCACTTGATTTTTGTATTCCTCAATTTTAAGTATATGTCCAGCTTGCTCTAAATCTATTGCTATTTGCTTACGCACCGCAAATCTATCTTTACCAATATATCTCTCATCCTTGGCTTCAGCAGTTAAAAAACCATTTTCATCCAAGATATCTATAACAGGTAATTGGTATTTCTGACCCAATGCATAATCATTCACATCATGCGCAGGAGTTACCTTTAAGCAGCCCGTTCCAAAATCCATAGCCACATATTCATCGGCAATTATTGGAATTTCACGGTTAATAAAAGGCACTAAAACAGTCTTACCATGCAAGTGTAAAAAGCGCTCATCACTTGGGTTCACACAAATGGCAACATCTGCCAAAATAGTTTCCGGACGAGTGGTAGCGATGGTAACAAAATTACCGCTGCCATCTGTTAAGAAATAGTTAATATAATATAGCTTAGACTGAACCTCTTTATAAATTACCTCTTCATCACTTAAGGCTGTTTTACCCTGCGGATCCCAATTTACCATTCTCAATCCTCGGTAAATAAGACCTTTGTTGTATAAGTCGATAAACACATCAATAACCGCTTCGCTCAATTTAGGCTCCATGGTAAAACGCGTTCTATCCCAATCGCAGCTGGCTCCTAATTTTTTAAGCTGATCCAAAATAATTCCGCCATATTTCTCCTTCCAATCCCAAGCATGCTTCAAGAAATCTTCTCTGCTTAAATCAGACTTTTTTACTCCCTGCTCGCGCAACATCTGCACCACTTTAGCTTCTGTGGCAATAGAGGCATGATCGGTTCCTGGCACCCAACAAGCATTTTTACCTTCCATGCGCGCTTTTCTAACCAATACATCTTGAATAGTATTGTTAAGCATGTGCCCCATGTGCAACACGCCTGTTACATTTGGAGGGGGAATAACAACCGTGTATGCTTCCTTTTCAGGATTAGCTTCTGCATGAAAAAACTTTTGGTTCAACCAATAAGAATACCACTTATCTTCAAAATCTTGTGGCGTATATGTTTTTGCTAATTCGTTCATTGTTTTAGTTGTTGGTCTTTGGTGGTTGGTCGTTAGTCGTTGGTCGTTAGTCGTTAGTCTTTGGTCTTTAGTCGCGTGGATTGTAAGGATTAAATTTAGCGTAATTAACTTCTGTGCTGTGGTCTATGGTCTATCGACTATGGACTATGGACTATCGACTATGTTCTATGAACTTTA
>JAKRSG010000195.1 GCA_022402405.1 Bacteroidia bacterium
ATTTAAGGAAGCAGCAAGAAAAGCAAGCCGAGTAGTGTTAGAGCCTATCATGAAAATGGAAGTTATCACTCCGGAAGAAAATATGGGTGATGTAATAGGTGACTTAAACAAAAGAAGAGGTCAGTTAGAAGGAATGGATAGCAGAGCTGGAGCACAAGTTGTAAAAGCAAAAGTTCCTTTAGCAGAGATGTTCGGTTATGTTACTCAATTAAGAACATTATCATCTGGTCGTGCAACCAGCACTATGGAATTCAGTCATTACGCTGAAGCTCCAAGAAATGTACAAGACGAAGTATTAGCAAAAGTTAACGGAAAAGGCGCAAAAGCATAAGATCATGGTTAGCCAAAGAATAAGGATTAAATTAAAATCGTTCGATCATAACTTAGTTGATAAGTCAGCTGAGAAGATTGTAAGAACTGTTAAGGCAACAGGAGCCGTAGTAAGCGGACCAATACCATTGCCAACTCACAAGAAGATTTACACAGTTCTACGTTCACCGCACGTAAACAAAAAAGCGAGAGAACAATTCCAATTGTGCTCATACAAAAGATTGTTAGATATTTATAGTTCAACCGCAAAAACTGTTGATGCTTTGATGAAGCTTGAATTGCCTAGCGGGGTTGATGTTGAAATTAAAGTTTGATAGGAGAAACTATGTCAGGTTTAATAGGAAAAAAATTAGGAATGACCAGCGTCTTCGATGCTAGCGGGAAGCAAATACCATGCACCGTAATCGAAGTTGGCCCTTGTGTAGTTACGCAAGTGAAAACATCAGAAACTGATGGGTACAATGCTGTTCAGATAGCGTATGGAGATGCTAAAGAAAAAAACACTCCCGCTGCGTTAATGGGTATCTCTAAGAAAGCAAACACAAGCGCTAAATCAAAGTTCGCTGAATTTAAAGGATTTGAAACTACTTTAACAGTAGGTCAAACTTTAACAGTAGATTTATTTGAAGCAGGCGAGTTTGTAGACGTAGTTGGTACTAGCAAAGGAAAAGGATTCCAAGGGGTTGTGAAACGTCACAATTTCCAAGGGGTTGGAATGCAAACACACGGTCAGCATAATCGTTTACGTGCTCCTGGTTCGGTGGGTGCTTCATCTGATCCTTCAAGAGTATTCAAGGGCATGCGTATGGCTGGTAGAACTGGTGGTACTCGTGTTAAGAAAACGAATCTTGAAATTTTAAAAGTTCACAAAGATCAAAATTTATTGGTTGTTAAGGGATCAGTTCCTGGCCATAAAGGTTCAATTGTATTGATAGAGAAGTAACATGGAATTAGCAGTATTAAATACCAGCGGATCAGCCACAGGAAGAAAAATTACCTTAAATAATGAGGTATTTGGGATTGATCCAAACGACCACGCTATTTATTTAGACGTGAAGCAATATTTGGCTAACCAGCGTCAAGGTACGCACTCTTCTAAAGAGAAAAGTACTGTAAGTGGTTCAACCAAGAAATTACACAGACAAAAAGGTACCGGTGGATCTCGTAAGGGTTCTATCAAATCTGGTACTTTCGTAGGGGGTGCTCGTATCCACGGTCCACGTCCTCGTGATTATAGCTTTAAATTAAACAAGAAATTAAAGCAATTAGCTCGTAAGAGTGCTTTAGCTTATAAAGCAAAGGAAAATAACATTTCAGTACTTGAAGTATTTGCAATGGAAAGTCCTAAGACCAAGAATTACTTAAGTATCTTGAATAGCCTGGAAATGACTAATAATAAAACTTTATTAGTGTTAGCCGACTATAATGAGAATATCTACAGATCTGGAAGAAATCTTCCAAAGGCTAAAATTATGGCCGCAAAAGATTTAAATACATATGATATTCTTCATGCTGACAAGGTAATTCTTGTAGAGAATTCGGTTGAAGTTATTGAGAACATTTTAAATAAGGCGTAAGATGACAATTTTAAAGAAGCCTTTAGTAACAGAGAAATTTACAGCTATTAGTGAAAAGCTAAACAAGGTAAGTTTCATCGTAGCCAAAACGGCTACCAAAACAGAAATTAAGAAAGCTGTTGAAGACATGTATA
>JAKRSG010000196.1 GCA_022402405.1 Bacteroidia bacterium
TTCATTCTGTCGTTAAAATTGCCTAAAATTGTAACATGAAAAGAATTTTCTTATTCGCACTGATCTTAAGTTTTATGAGCCAAGTCTTTGCCACGGTTTATGAAAATAAAATTTATGACTCCAAAGTACAAACCATCCTTTTTGGCAAGGCAGGTACCGAAGATCGTTATCCTATAGTAAGTATAAATAGTGCAGAACAACTTAAACTAAGCTTTGATATTTTACTTTCTACTTCCGAAAATCTTCAATACACATTAGTTCATTGTGATGCCAATTGGAATCCTACTCGCTTAAACCAGAATGAGTATTTAAGTGGCATGACATTCGACAATATCCAAGATTTTAAGTTCTCTACTAATACCTATGTAAAATATGTTCACTATAATGTTTTGTTGCCAAACGACAATATGAAACCCCGTATTGCCGGAAATTATATCGTAAAAGTGTACAGAAATTTTGATGAAGAAGAGTTGCTTTTTACGCGCAGAATGATGGTGCTTAATAACAGTGCAACCATAGAGGGCTTGGCTAGGCCAGCAACCTTAGCAGAGCATCGTTATACCAAGCAAGAGCTACAATTTACAGTGGGAATTAATCCGAGTACAGTGGTAAACCCACTGCAAGATGTATCGGTAGTGCTTATGCAAAATAGCAGATGGGATAATGCCATAACCGGACTCAAACCCCAGTTTATGTCGAACAACAAATTAGAGTATAATTATTTGGATCAAACCTTATTTAATGGCGGTAATGAATTCAGGTTTTTCGACATTCGTCAGCTACGTCAGTTTTCCCAAAATGTAAGAAGCAAACGAACAGATACCGTGGTGCACGTAATTCTAAACATAGATGAAAGTAGAGGTGCCATGCAGTATTTTAATTATTTTGATTACAACGGAAAACGATTGGTTCAGAACAAAGAAGGCAATAATTCTGAAATAGATGGAGATTATGCTTATGTAAATTTTTATTTATCCTCTGTTATGGGAGTACCCCCCGATGCGGAAGTTTATGTATTTGGCGAATTTACAGATTGGCGCTTGGTACCAGAATACAAAATGTATTACAACAAAAACCGTATGCGTTACGACCTAGAGGTACCATTAAAACAAGGAAGATATGAGTACTGCTATGCCATAAAAAACGAAAAAGGTCAGCCAGACGAGACGGTATTAGAAGGCAATCATTTTCAAACGGAAAACGAATATCTAGTTTTGGTTTATGCCAAAAATTTGCAATATCACTACGATGAATTAATTGGTGTTCGTAAATTTTCTACCCAAACGCAATAAAATCAGAGCATTAACATATTGTTTTTAGAACAATATTAATAGGCATTTAAACCCAAATTTCTGTATTTTCGCAGCTTCATCATGAATACAGAAACCAAAGAAATTGATTTTAGTAAGTACGAAACTGTAATAGGTTTAGAGGTACACGCCCAGTTATTAACGCATTCAAAAGCATATTGCTCTGATGGCTACACATACGGTGGAGAGCCAAATACGCAGGTAAGCCCCGTAAGTTTGGGTCACCCCGGAACCCTACCCAAACACAACAAACAAGTAATAATAAACGCTATAAAAATGGGATTGGCCTGCGAATCGCAGATTGCCGAGCACCAATATTATGCCCGCAAAAACTACTTTTATGCAGATTTGCCTAAGGGTTATCAAATTACTCAAGATAAAACACCTATTTGTACAGGTGGTTATATTGAGATAAAAACCAAAGATGGTGAGAGCAAAAAGATTGGTTTAACGCGCATACACATGGAAGAAGATGCAGGTAAAAGTATGCACGACCAAGACATCTACGATAGTTTAATCGACTTAAACCGAGCAGGAGTTCCCTTGATAGAAATTGTTTCGGAGCCAGAGATAAAATCTGGCGAAGAGGCCTACCAATATTTAAGTGAAGTAAGAAAGCTCGTGCGTTACCTAGATATTTGTGATGGTAACATGGAAGAAGGTAGTTTAAGATGTGACGCTAATATTTCTGTAATGTTAAAGGGCTCTTCCAAATTTGGAACTAAGGTTGAGGTAAAGAACATGAACTCGATGCGTAATGTACAAAGGGCAATCGACTTTGAAGTAAAACGTCAGATTACAGCTCTTGAAAACGGAGAAACCTTGCGCATGGAAACCAGGAATTTTGATGCCATGAAAGGCATAACCTTAACCATGAGAAGCAAAGAAGGTGCAGCAGATTACAGGTATTTTCCAGAACCAGACCTTCCACCATTGCACATTACAGAGACTTTTATTGAGTCGGTAAAAGAACAAATGCCAGAGCTTCCAAAAGCCTTATATACCAAGTTTACCCAGCATTTAGGATTGAGCGATTACGACGCTCAAGTGCTCACCGAAAACAAAGACATTGCTGCCTATTTTGAAGGTATATTAAAACATACTGGCAACACTAAAGCAGCTGCTAATTGGCTTATGGTAAATATTAAAGGTTACTTGAATGAGCAGGCAATAAGCATTAATGATTTTGTATTACAACCAGCCAAAATTGCAGAGATTATTTCCTTAATAGACGCCAACAAAATAAGTAACTCAACAGCTTCACAACGTCTATTTCCAGAGATGATAATAGAGCATCATAAATCGGCTTTACAAATAGCAGAGTCCCTAAATTTATTGCAAGAATCAAACGAAGACGAATTGCAAAAGTGGATACAAGATGCAGTGGCTAAATACCCTGAGAAAGTAGCAGAATACAAAGCTGGAAAGCAAAGCTTAATTGGCTTATTTATGGGTGAGGTTATGAAGGCAAGCAAAGGCAAAGCCGATCCAAAATTTGCCACACAATTGTTAAAAGAAACATTAGAAAAATAATCCATGAAAAACCTAAAATATATTTTAATAGCTTTTAGTATTGTCCTATTGTTTTCGGCATGTTCATCCGATAAAAGCGAAGATATTGCAGGATTTGTAATCAGCGGAACCATTAGTAATGGTAGCGATATTAAGCAAGTTAGCATTCAAGAACTCACCACAGGTGGTTTAATTATGATAGACACTGCCTCACTTGAAGCTGGTGGCAAATTCACTCTCCAAGGAAAACTTAGTGAAAAAACGTTTTGCATTTTACGCTTTCAAAAAGGAGATATTGTTCTATTAGTAGATTCTAACAGCAGGCTGAACCTAAACATTGATGCAGCAAAAATTGAAAACTATCAAGTAGAAAACTCTCCGGAAAACCAAGAGTTAAAAGAGCTTTTCTTATTAAACAGTTCGTTTATGGCAAAGAGTCAGGCAATCAACGAAAGATTTGCATCTTATAGCGCTGAAAATATTACACCCGATATCGAATTGAGTATTAAAAGTGCATTCGATAGTTTACAGCAGAATCACCAATCGGCAGTAAAAGAATTTGTAGCAAAATCTAAAGAATCTTTAGTTCCATATTTTGCCGTAAACTTCCTTTTGCCTGAGGCAGATGCTAATTATTTGAATGAGGTAGATAAAAAATTATATGCTTCATTTAGCGAATCAAAATATGCTATTCAATTACACCAAAAATTAGAACGCCTCAATAAAATTGCGGAAGGTGCTGTAGCCCCAGATATTGTATTGAGCGATCCTTATGGAAAAAAAGTTTCTCTTTCCGAGTTGCGTGGTAAAATTGTTTTGGTAGATTTTTGGGCTAGCTGGTGCGGACCATGCAGAATGGAAAATCCAAAAAATGTAGAGTTGTACAATAAATATAAAAAATCTGGCTTCGAAATTTTCGGTGTAAGATTAGATGATAATAGAGACGCATGGATTGCTGCCATAAATAAAGATAAATTATTATGGCCTCACGGTTCAGATTTATTAAAATGGAATTCAAGCGTAGTATCTCTATACAATATTAGCGCTATTCCTTACACGGTTTTGGTAGACAAGGAAGGTAAAATTTTAGCTAAAGAACTTCGTGGAAAAGAATTGGAAATAAAGCTTAAAGAAATTTTTGGCTACTAATTTATGGCTCTTAACAATTAGATAACAATTACTAAACATTCAAATAAGCCCACAGTCGGAATATTACCTAAAAATTAAGAGATGGAAAACATAGGCAAGATATTAGTAGTAGACGATGAGGCGGATATTTTAGAGTTTATTTCTTATAACCTAAAAAAAGAAGGTTATGAGGTTTACACAGCACCTAATGGCAAAGAGGCAATGCCTATTGCTAAAAAGGTTAAACCAGACTTAATCCTGTTAGATGTGATGATGCCAGTAATGGATGGCATCGAAACCTGTAAGCGCATAAAGGCCGATAGTGATTTTGATCAAACGTATGTAGTATTTTTAACGGCAAGGTCGGAAGATTATTCAGAGATTGAAGGCTTAGATGCTGGAGCTGATGATTATATTGCCAAACCTATTAAGCCAAAAGTATTAGTTACAAGGTTAAACGCAATTTTAAGAAGAAAGATTAAAGAGCTTGCGGCACCCTCAATAAAAGTTAAAGATTTGCATATCGATAGAGAATCGTTTTTGATATACCGAGGAGAACAGAAAATTCAATTAGCAAGAAAAGAATTTGAATTGTTGTTTTTACTAGCTTCTAAACCAGGGAAAGTATTTACTAGAGAAAATATTTTAGAGAAAGTTTGGGGCGACGAAGTATTAGTTGTTGATAGAACCATAGATGTTCATATTCGCAAGATTAGAGAGAAGCTGGGCGACGAATATATTGGCACTGTGAAAGGTGTAGGATATAAATTTGAGGTATGATAAGAAACCCAAAACCAATAGACATAGCGTTTTTGATTTCGCTTTTATTGGCGTCTATCATTGGTACTGTTACCTTTTTTATTAGCGAGTGGGAATTCGTAAATACGGTTATTATATTTACCCTTTGTTTCGGATTATCATTCTTTTTATTTTTCTATACATTAGAGTTTTTCATTTACAGAAAAATAAAACTTATTTATAAAACCATACACAGTTTAAAAACGCAAAAATACGATGCCATTCTAAAGAACTTCGATTGGGATAAAGACCCAATATCGGAGATGAATAAAGAGGTTATAAAGTGGGCTCGCGATAATGAGATGGAAATAGATCAGCTTAAGAAACTTGCCGACTTCCGTAAAGAGTTTTTAGGCAATGTATCGCATGAGCTTAAGACTCCCATATTTAATATCCAAGGATATATACATACACTTTTGGATGGTGCCATGGACGACCCAGAAGTTAAAAATAGATTCCTAGAAAAGGCTGCCAAAAGTGCGGATAGGCTCAGTGATTTAGTTGCCGACTTACTTTCTATTTCACAATTAGAAAGTGGAGAGTTAACTATGGAAAGAGAGCGTTTCGATATACATGCCTTGGTAAAAGATGTTTACGAACAACTTAGCAACACCAAAGTAACCTTGCTGATTAAAGAAGGTTGTAATGAGCCATTTTATGTTTATGCCGACAAGTATAGGATCAGACAGGTATTAGTAAATCTGGTATCTAATTCGATAAAATATGGCAAACAAAATGGCACCACAACCGCTGCGTTTTATGATATGGACGAAAACATACTTATCGAAATTGCCGATAATGGGCCGGGTATAGAACAAGAGCACCTCAACCGCATATTCGAGCGTTTTTACCGCATAGATAAAAGTAGAACCAAAGACAGTAAAGAAGGCGGAACCGGCTTAGGATTGGCAATTGTTAAGCATATTATTGAAGCCCATCAACAAACCATAAATGTTAGAAGTAATTTAGGTATTGGTACTACGTTTGGGTTCACGTTAAAAAAAGCATAAGCCCTATTCTTGTGAAAATCAACTTGTAGTTTTTAGGGAATAAATTTGTACTAATTGCAAATTTTCTTGGTAGTCTGAACAAAAAAATTATATTTGCCAATAGCCAATTAATTATAACACAATGGTTAAAACGTTAAAGAAAAAAATTCGCATGGAGTTTGAGGTAAAAGCCTCTCCGTCTATGTTATTTAACTACATTAGTTCTCCCTCTGGTTTATCGCAATGGTTTTGCAATGATGTAGACATTTACAATAGCTTCTATAAGTTTAAATGGGATGGTGATGAAAACATAGCCGAGCTCATCAAAAAAACGCCAGGAAAAGGAATTAAATTTCGTTGGAAAGATTCTCATCCGGATGAATTTTTTGAATTTGAAATCCAACAAGATGAACTTACAGATGATGTTGCTCTTGTGATAACAGATTTTGTAGAGGCCGAAGAAGAAAAAAACACCATTCTACTTTGGGATAACCAGGTACACGAACTAAGAACTCTATTGGGTGGCTAGTAGCGAATACCTCTCATAAAAAGAAAATACTCCCTCAAAAAATAAATCTTGCTCCTCACTAAAATAAATAGGCCTCACTATTTTTAATGAGTCTTTATATTCTATAGGATTTAATTCATCCTTAGAAAACTCAGATTTTATTATAAATGCACCTGAATCAAGGTCGTTTTCCCATAGATTTTCTCCAGTTAAAATCAATTCTTCAACTGAAACTTTTGCTAGTATTTGGCTATACTGCTCTTTGGTTAGGTTTCTAAAAATAACTTGAAGCTGAATTCCCTTTCCCCACCAAAACAAAACTCTACAAACAAAATTAAAATCTTGGCGCTCTATTTTAGGGTAATCCAATACCATATAAGGCAAATCCAACAATCGCTCGCCAGAGCTTATTTTAAAAGCCTTTCCACCATTTTTTTCAATAAGCCTTTCCCCTATTTCGTGCAATTGATTCTTTATTTTCTCCATGGCACTTTTTTTGAGAAGTGGGTACCAAGTATTACTTATTAAACTAAGTTCATCATTATTCAATTTATTTGTCGATTTTCGCAGCATATTGTCAAAGTTAACCAAAGCGTGAAGAAATTTTATCTATTCATTGTAAAAAATTACCTGAAAGCATTCTTACCAACTTTCTTGATTGTAATGTTGATATTACTCATGCAGATTATTTGGCTTTATGTGGATGAGTTAATTGGTAAAGGCCTAGATTGGTTCATAATTGCCGAGCTTATGTTTTATTTCTCGGCTAGCCTTATTCCGCAAGCACTGCCTCTATCTATTTTACTTTCATCAATCATGACCTTCGGTAATTTAGGAGAAAGTTACGAGCTTGTGGCCGCTAAAGCTTCTGGCATTTCTATTTGGAAAATGTTTCGTCCGATGGCAGCACTCATGGTAGCAGTTGCCTTGTTTGGTTTCTTTGTGGCCAATGTACTAATCCCACAAGCCAATCTTAAAAAAGGTTCGTTGCTTTACGACGTTCGCCAGCAAAAACCTGCACTCGCCATTAAAGAAGGGGTGTTTAGTCAAGACATTCCTGGTATTACCATTCGTGTTGGAAAAAAAGATAGGGTTACACAAGAGTTACAAGATATTATCATATACGACCAAAGGGAAAGTCAGTTACACCCCGTTATTATATACGCCAAGAGTGGCTCTATGAGCAGCAGCGAAGACAATAGGTATTTATTTCTGAACCTAAAAGATGGTGGTAGATACGAAGAATTGGAGCGGGTAAAAGGTTATTATTATTCACAGCAACATACCACCACCACCTTTGTGGAAGAACGAATTGCCTTCGATTTAAACAGCTTTAAGTTTAGCAGAACCGATGAAAATCTTTTCAAAAATCATTGGGAAATGCTGAACGTTTTGGAACTAGGAAAGGCAAGCGATTCGCTAGATTTAGTAGCCTTAGGAAAATATGAGGAGTTAAGAAATTACATAAAGCCCTACTATTATTTCAGCAAGATACATTCCGATACTACTCCACAGAACCAGGCTATATCGCCTATTTTGGTTCAGACAAAAGAACCCAATATTACAAGCCATTTTGATAAAATTGCCTCTGCTACCATTTATTCTAACGCCATAAACTCTGCGCGCAGTGTTAAAAACATTGTTGAATATTCTATAAACGAATATAAAGATTTAAATAAATTAAGGAGCCGACATAAAATAGAATGGCATAAGAAATTTGTATTATCTATTGCGTGCATTGTAATGTTTTTTATTGGTGCACCATTAGGTTCAATTATAAGAAAAGGCGGATTTGGATTGCCAATTGTTATCTCTGTTTTACTTTATGTATGCTATCATATTGTATCGCTCTCAGGCGAAAAAGCTGCAAAAACAGAGGCTTGGTCGGCTGGAGAAGGCATTTGGTTTGGCATTGCGGTTTTTGTTCCTATTGCCTTTTTTATTACCTACAAAGCGGCAAACGACTCACAATTGTTTGATAAAAATGGCTATTACAAATTATTAAGATACCTAAAGAAGACCTTTCAGAAACAAAAAGAGAACGCAGAAATGTCACCAAATTAATTACTAAACATGAGTTGGATAGACAATATAAAAAATAAAATTGGATCATGGCTATTAAATAGGCAGGTAAAACAAAAGAAAGGTATGTTAGAAATACCTAGTTTTACAAACGTACATGAGATTGGAATCATATACAACGCCACAGAGAGCATGCAAGAAGAACACATAAATGGAATAGCTCATTTCTTGCGAGAGCAAGGTAAAAAAGTGCATACAATTGGTTTTGTAAACGCAAAAACATTGCCTCACAATCGCAAGTTTCATATTAGTAGCACCTATTTTTGGAGAGAACAACTTAATGCATTTAACATACCACAAGAAGAGAAAGTAGGCCTCTTCATGCAACACAAGTTTGATTTAGTTTTGAACCTATATTTTGAACCTATTTTCCCTTTGCAGGCCATGAGCACATTGTGTAAAGCTAAATTTAAAATGGGACCACAAATTCCGGGTAGCTTAGCCTTCAACGATTCTGTAATTGACATGGGTTCAGACCAAAATGCTAAGAGTTTAGCCTCACAAATTATTCACTATTTAAACGTTATAAATCAGCATGGATAATTCTCAATTTCTACCCTTAATGGAGCATTTTTACACCTTACAAGGCGAAGGCTTTCATAGTGGAAGAGCGGCGTATTTCTTACGATTAGGTGGATGCGATGTAGGCTGCGTTTGGTGCGATGTAAAAGAAAGTTGGGATGCAACAAAACATCCTCAAGTGAGCATAGAAAATATGGTTACTTGGGTCAAAAACTCGGGCACACAAATGGCTGTAATAACCGGTGGCGAGCCACTCATGCATAACTTAGACAACTTAACAGAAGCCTTGTTAGAAGCAGACATTGAAACCAATATTGAGACTTCTGGCTCGCATCCATTAAGTGGTAAGTGGGATTGGATTTGTGTTTCTCCTAAAAAATTTAAAGCTCCACTGCCAGAAGTATTGGTTCAGGCCAACGAATTAAAAGTGGTGGTATTTAACAAAAGTGATTTTGATTGGGCTTTAAAACATGCCGAAATGGTGAACCCAACTTGTAAATTATACCTTCAACCAGAGTGGGATCAGCGCGAAAAAATGATGCCATTGATTATCGATTTCTGTAAGGCAAACCCAACTTGGAGAATAAGCTTACAAACCCATAAATATCTTAATATTCCTTAGGCTTTTAGTTGTAATTTTAACTCTTCAGTGATCTTGGCTACGGCCGGACAAATAAGCGAATTCTTTTGAGTAATTGGTAATTTTTGAAACTGATTTCTCTGCTGTGTATGTGGGTATTCTCTGCAGGCATTTGGCCTCGCCTCATACACATGGCAGTAATGGTCTGAACCTAAAAATGGACAAGGCAATTGCTTGAATACATAATCTTTATCCTCGTCAATTTTAAGGTATTTTTCGGTAAAATCGGCCGGACGCATTTTGAGGTCTTTAGCTAAGCGATCAATATCTTTGTTTAGCAATAATGGACCAGTAGTTTTGCAACAATTAGCACATTGCAAGCAATCAATTTCCTCAAAAGCCTGGTCGTGTAAATCCTGTATAATCGTATCGAGTTGAGGATTTTTTTGTTTTCTCAAACGAGCAAAAAACTTCTTGTTTTCGGCTTCATTCTTTTTGGCCGTTGCAAGTAATTTTTGATATTCAGGGAGCATTTATTTGGCTTCAGATTTTAACTCATGCCCCATTTTATCTCTCTTAGTATCTAGGTATTTTTTATTATGAGGATTAGGCACAACTGCTAAAGGTACATTTTCTACAATTTCCAAACCATAGCCAATTAAACCCGCACGCTTAGTTGGATTGTTTGTCATGAGACGCATTTTTTGAACGCCCATAGCACGTAAAATTTGGGCCCCAACTCCATAATCTCTTTCATCCATTTTAAAACCAAGTTGCAGGTTGGCATCTACGGTATCAAGACCTTGTTCCTGCAATTTATACGCTTTTAGTTTATTTACTAATCCAATTCCTCTACCCTCTTGATTGATGTATAAAACCATGCCTTTCCCTTCTTTTTCTATCAGTTCCATTGCCTTGTGAAGTTGGTCGCCACAATCGCATCTCATAGAATGAAAGATATCACCAGTTATACAACTTGAGTGCACACGAACTAAAACTGGTTCATTTTCTTCCCAAACGCCCTTCTGTAATACCAAATGTTCTTCACCTGTATCTGTTTGTTTAAATGCCGTTAAGATAAAATCACCATAAGAAGTAGGCATATCTACAGAAATTAAGCGTTGAATTAAAGATTCCTTTTCTAATCGGTAAGCAATTAAATCTTTAATAGTCACCAATTTCATATCAAACTTTTGAGCTATTTTTATGAGGTCGGGCACACGTGCCATACTCCCATCTTCGTTTAAAATTTCTACAATACAACCTGCAGGCTCAAATCCGGCCAAACGGGCAAAATCTATTGCCGCTTCTGTATGTCCGGCTCTTCTTAAAACGCCCTCCGGACGAGCTTTAAGTGGGAATATATGTCCGGGTTTACCAAAATCTTCTGGCTTGCTATTTGGGTCTATTAACGCTTGCACCGTTTTGGCTCTATCCTGAGCCGAAATACCGGTTGTACAACCCTTACCTAGCAAATCTACCGAAACCGTAAAAGGTGTTTCATGCAAAGTGGTATTGTCGTTTACCATTAAATCAAGTTTCAGCTCCGAGCACCTGCTTTCTATGAGAGGCGCGCAGATAAGCCCTCTGCCTTCACGAGCCATAAAATTGATTACCTCTGGTGTAACATTTCTGGCAGCGGTTAAAAAATCACCTTCATTTTCTCTATCTTCATCATCCACTACGATAATCATTTTTCCGTTACGAATATCTTCTATGGCTTCTTCTATGGTATTAAATTTAAACGACATGTTTTGATTTTGAGCTGGCAAATATAATAAAAAAGGGGCACCCTTGGGCGCCCCTTTTTTAAAATGAGATAAACTATTAATTGCCTTTTACAAAGCGAATTACTTGTTTGTGGTTGGCTGTTTTAACTTCCAAAACGTATACACCTGCAGGTAATCCTGCCAATGTATTGATGTATACATTGTTTTCTCCCAACTCAAAAGATTTGCTTTCTTGGTGCATGATTTTACCTTGTAAATCATAAACCAACACGTCTCCAACTTCGGCCTGATCCAACTCTACGATAGCGTTAAAATCTTCTGTATAAGGATTAGGGAATAATGATAATGCGATACTACGTGTATCTCTGCCAAAATCTACAGATACAACATTGCTATAGCTAAATGAACGATCTCTATCAATCATTTTCAATCGGTAGTAAGCGATACCTTTTCTTCCACTTAATGGATCTACATCTAAGTAACGGTATGATTTAATGCTATTGCTATTTCCACTTGCAGCTACTTTTCCAACCATAGTAAAGGTTCTTCCATCTGTAGAGCGTTCTACTTCAAAATGATTACTATTTACTTCACTAGCAGTTGTCCAGAATAAAGCAGCATTACTATTTTCTTTGCTGGCAACAAATCTTCCTAATACCACCGGTAGTGGATTGTTATTATCTGTACCTGTAAAGAATGAGAAGTTACTTAAACTTGGTGCACTAATAATATTTGCAATAGTATCTACCGAGCTAGTTGTTCCGGTAAATGCCGACCAAGGAGCGATAAACATTAATGAACTATCGAACTTCGCTAAACGAATATCAGTTTCATTTAACATACGTCCTCTCCAATTTTCTTTGTAGAATAATTGCATATCATATCCATAGAATCCAAAAGGAACTTCAAAGTTTGTATGGAAATTCATATAGTTATCTGCTAATGTATCGATATGTGGCGGGCGCATTCCGCAAAACTGACGAACAAAAATAGAGGCAGGTGCACTATAAGAAGCCGACCATTTCACTTTAGCAACCGTATCTCCTGCAAACATGAATATTTGCATAGAATCTGGTGCTAACTGACTTAAATTGGTAGTAGCCAAAGGTGGCACTGATGTAGGATTAACCTCAAAAGCACCTAAATCTGGAGCACCTTCTGCAAAAGTTCTAGGACGAGGATTACCGTTAAAATCCATTGTATCATGAGCTAAATAAGCACCGTGACCATTAATAGACCAAACAGCAGAATCGGCCGCATTTGGAGTTAAATCTGTATTGCTGGTATAACCTGGTTGATATGAAACAGAGTTCTTATCAAACGGATTAGCTATTCTCCAAGAATGAATATTTAAATGTTGAACAGCAGGTGTAGCAACATTTACAAGCACGGTATGATTTTGATTAAAGATATTGTTGTGATTAGAGTTTAAGAAATCTTTATTGTATACATACATGGCTGCATTAGTATTTGAAACAGCTGTTCCAGAAGATCTAAAAATATTGTTTCTTACCACAACAGAGGTTCCGGTAGAAGAAGTAAACTGCGACCAAAATGCGTAGTTTGTAGTGGCAGAACTATTTGAACTTACACTGTTATGAGTAATAAATCCATTGGTACCCGAGCTGATGTATAATCCATAAGTACTACCTGTGGTTCCTCCAGCTAATATATTATTGGTAACTCTAAATGGAGTACCTACATTGGCATTGAACCCAGATAATGAAATGCCATATCCTCCTAAATAACCTTGAATTCGGTTATAAGAAATATTAGTTGTTATAACGGTGTTGATACAATAGATTCCATAAAATGTAGTAAATGTACCTGGATTGATTGTGTTTCTTGTAATCTCTAAATTTGAATGATTGCTACAAGCAATGGTCATGTAATAAACATTATCAAAACGATTGTTATCAATAACATTACTATCGGATGGCGTGGTAGTTGACTGACCATAAAAATAAATTCCGTATCCTCCATTTGTGAAGGTATTATTTCTGATGGCATTCTTTTTAGCCACAACCCCATTTGCAAAAATGTGAGATAAGGTATTTCCAGTTGTGTTTAAAACAGGAACGATTAACTTATTTTCTTGGATAGTATTAAATGAAGCAGTTCCCCCTAATTCAAAGATTCTACCAGCAGCAGAGTTTAATGATTCGAATGTCATTTTCTCAAAAGTTATATAGTTTGTTCCTGCTAATTGAACCAAATAGTTATTACCTGTTGAGGCAAAGGTTAACTTAACCGAATCTGCATTTAAGTCTAAAGAGCGGAAGATAATAGGAGTTGATTCTGAAACACCATTGATAGCACCTAAAGAAAATTGTTCATTATAAACACCCGCTTGTACATCAAAAATAGTAGGTGTAGTTCCTGCAATACCACCGCAATTCAACACAGCTGCCACTTCCGAAAAGGAAGCAAAGTTACCTGTGGCACCAATGGTATAGTTACCAGTAGCCAATGGTGTACAGAAGGTTTTTTGAATGGTATCGTTAGTGGCATTACTATCTAAACCTGCGTTCGGACCACTTGTCCAAACACGCATTAGGTTAGTACCTGCCGCTAAGGTAATTTGATTAGTTCCAGTAAATTCAACTGTATCTGTTTCACAAGAAAGCAAAGTACCTGTCCAGCCAACGGTAGTAGTTACTGAACCCACTTGGATGCTTACGTTTAATGAAGTTAATGTAGCAGTTCCTGAGTTTTTAATAATAACCTTTGCATCTTGAGCACCAGAAACAACTGGGAAAGAAACAGGTTCTAAGATAGGAACTGGATTGGCATCAGATGATATTCCTCCAACAGGCTCAGCACATCCAATTTGAGGTGGAACACCACGCAAGGTTCCGTTTAAGTCTAAGGTGTCGAG